>CAXTTR010000338.1:0-2982 GCA_964247215.1 uncultured Sphingomonadaceae bacterium | reverse complement strand
CCCCAAGCGCGACGAGCCAGCGCATTTCTCTCTCCATCGATCGGCGGTGCCTCAGGCCCCACAACGACTAGCTTGGTCCCGCTTTTCGGACTTAGCTACTGGCTAGTATCAGCCCCGCGTCTGTGAGGTCGGCGACGCCGATGCCGAACGTCGGCTTTCCACCAATGTCTACCTATCGCAACATTGACAAAACCAGCCAGATCGGTTAGTGACCGCCAATGGTTGCTTCATCCAGTCCGTTCAGCACACTCCAGCCGCGGTCGGTGGCTCGCTTGGGCGTCCGTGGCCGCGGAAGGTACCGAGGTCCCTATCGACGGGTCGCCACTTTCATGATCTTTGGAACATTATTACGCGAGTTTGGCGCTGTCCGCTACGCCGTGTCGGGAAGGCCAGTTTGCATCGGTTGCAGCTACACGCGGTCTCCCCGGTTACACCGTCGATCGGAATCGATTCTAGCTCGCACCTCTTTGGCGCATCGCTGACGTGCTCTGACGACTGGTAAGGCAAATATGGAAGAGAGAGTGGGACTGCCGTGGCGCGAAACGCCAGATGAAGCGCTAGGAAGAAGCTGAAACAAGCACTGAGATTTCGCTTAAGTGGTTCAGAACACAGGTGATACTATGTTACAGCAAGTCGCCCTGGATTCGCCTTAGGCGTGCCGCTTCAGGCCCGGCGGTGCTTCGACTGGTCGGCTTCGGCGACGACGACGACGCCTGCCGCATGCAGCCCGCGCATGCGGTCGAGCGTCGACCTGAAGCGCTGCAGCTCGCCGCCGTTCAGCTGCGTGCCGCCGAGGAACTTGACCGCGACAGGATTGACCGGCGCGCCGTTGAGCCAGACTTCGTAATGCAGGTGCGGCCCGGTCGATAGTCCGGTCGAGCCGACGTAGCCGATGACCTGGCCCTGCGCGACCGCCGCGCCGGGCTTGACCGCGAAGCGGCTGAGGTGCGCGTAGGCGGTCATCAGCCCGGGATGGTGAAGCACCTGGATGTAGTTGCCGTGGCCGCCGTGCGGTCCGGCGAAAGTCACCTTGCCGCCTGCCGCGGCAAGGACAGGCGAGCCCCAGGCGGCACCGAAGTCGACGCCCTGATGGAGGCGCGAGTAGTTGAGGATCGGGTGGAAGCGCATGCCGAAGCTTGAGGTCAGGTGGGCACCGTTGACCGGCGTCCGCATCAGGCCTTTCTTGGCGCTCTCCCCGGTGCCGCGGAAGAACTGGCTCTTGCCGCCGTAATTCCAGCGCAGCATGTCGACGCGCTGCCCGTCGGCGGGGACCAGCGCGGTATAGAGCAGCCCGCCGGTCTCGGTCAGGCCGTCGGCGGCACGGCGGTGTTCGACGACGATGTCGTAATGGTCGCGGCGGCTGACCTGGTGCTGGAAGTCGACCGCGTAGCCGAGCGTCTGGACGGCCTCGTCGACGATGGTGTCGGGCAGCCCGGCGGCGCTGGCGGCATCGGCGAAGCTGTTGCCGACGGTGCCGGTAATCCTGAGCGGCGTATCGTCGACCTCGATGGGGATGCGCTTCAATGCCAGCGAGCCGTCGTCGGCGCGGGCCAGTTCGAGCCGCTGGTCGAGGCTGGCGCGGAAACCGAGGCTCTCCAGCGGGCGCGGCACGGTGCGGGTCTCGCGACGGCCGAGGACGAGGTCGACCGCGGTGCCGGCCTTGATGCCGCGCAGGCTGGCGGCACCGCCGATCAGCTTGGCGGCGGCACTGGCATCGTCGGGACCGACCCCGGCGTGGCGCAGCGCTGCCTCGAAGCTGTCATCGCCGCCGATATGCGCGGTGGTCTCGAGCCGCGGGCGTTCGGGGATCTCGGCGAGCGCCTCGACGAGGTGGCTCGGCGGCGTCAGGCGGCCCGTGGTTGCGCCGCGCGCCAGCGGCCCGATGACGTCGGGGCGGGCGTTGTCGAACTGGACCGGCGTCAGCGCCGGACGCATGCGGACGGGAAGCAAGGGGACATGACCGCCGGTGTAGATTGCTCCGGTGCACAGGGTGAGCAGCGTCGCGGCGCTCACCCACCAGCGCCGCGAGCCGATGTTGTCGCCGAGGTCGAGATGCAGCCGCGGGTCGGCGAGGCGGCCGCGGTCAGCGCCGGACTGCCGTGGCCGCCGGGATGCAACGAGCTCGCCGAGGCCTCCAGCCAGCGCGCCGCTCAGCGCCATGCTCCCCGTGCCGAACCCGCTCACTTCCGACTGGAACAAACACTCGCTCCTGGACGTCCCCGATGTGTAAACCCTGTCGGCACGTTACGGCATTGTCAACGACCGAAACGGCGATCGCTTGCGCGATGCGGCTAATGGCGGTCTTTAAACGGTCACTTGTGTCCCGTATAGTTGCGTGACATACCATATCTAGTTCATGCACCTGACAAAGGACGCGATGGGCCGAGTTAAGTTCAGCCGTTTGCCCCAGATGTTGTGGGGCCGCATCGACCCCCGCCGGGGGTCATGAGCGGACTGCTTCGCACCGCATCGGATGTCCGGCTGACTGCCGTTCTCGGACCGACGAATACCGGCAAGACGCACCTCGCGGTCGAGCGCATGTGCGGTCACGTCAGCGGCATGATCGGCTTTCCGCTGCGGCTGCTGGCGCGCGAAGTCTATGACCGGGTCGTCGCGATCAAGGGCGCGGCACAGGTCGCGCTGATCACCGGCGAAGAGAAGATCATCCCGGATGGTGCGCGCTATTTCCTGTGCACCGCCGAGTCGATGCCAAGCGACCGCGACGTGGCGTTCGTTGCCCTGGACGAGGCGCAGGTCGGGGCGGACGCGGCGCGCGGGCATGTCTTCACCGACCGGCTGCTGCACCGGCGCGGCTATGCCGAGACGATGATCCTCGGCTCGGAAACGCTGCGCCCGCTGATCCGCAAGCTGCTGCCCGAGGCCGAGATCGTCACCCGGCCGCGCTTCTCGACGTTGAGCTACGCTGGACCGATCAAGCTGTCGCGGTTGCCCAAGCGCTCGGCGATCGTCGCGTTCACCGCC
>CAXTTR010000337.1:0-3554 GCA_964247215.1 uncultured Sphingomonadaceae bacterium | reverse complement strand
TGCCGAGGACCCGCCATAACCGCGCATGTCGGGAGCCACGCACCGCCAGCCTTTGCCTGTGAACGCGTCAATCTGCGCGCGCCAGACGATTGCCAGCTCGGGCCAGCCATGGAGGAACATCATCAGCGGCCCGTCGGCCGGTCCGGCTTTGAGATAGTGCGTCGTATGCCGCGTCGTATGAAAAGTCTTTGATACTGGCATAGATGTCGGACGTCCCCATCTTGGGCCCAGCTATGCGGCCGGCACACCTTGATGGCCAGAACACTCAACGTCGGTTGAGGATTACTCTGACCTGAGTGGAAGTCGTCAGACGGCGGGTGCCACAAATTCCCATTTCTCGATCACGATCGAGACCGTTTTTGCCTTCTCGATCGCCAGTGGCCCTCTCTCACGGACCGCAACCTGCCGTCAGCCGGCCGCCACGTTCCCGTTAGTAGCCACCTCGGCTAGAAAGAGCGTCAGCGCTTCGGCGAGTTTCGCCGGCCCTTCCTGGGCGATGTAGTGGCCAACGTCCGCGATCTGGGCGTGTCGCACCGTGCCGCGATGCACAGCGCCGAGCGCATCCAGCGTGAAACTGCTGCCGGCGCGGTCAACCGCAAGCGCAGGGAGGCCGATATTGTTGGCGGCAACCAGTGCGCGAAGCTCGGAGCCCTCCTTCACCATCGAGCCGTAAAGAGCCTTGGCGCCGCTCCATCCATCCGGGCGGGCATAGCCGCGGGCGAACTCGGCAACGTCGCCTTCCGTAACGGCCGATTGGTCTGCGACGGCGAAAGGCATGATGAACTGCCCGATCAGCGTGGCTTCACGTCCTGCGAAAAATGTCTCTGGGACGTGCGGGGTCACGAGCGGTCCGATGTACCAGGCGCCACCCCGGCCTACGTCCGCCAGCACCTCCAATCCGTAGCCGGCGAACCCGGTCTCCACGCCGATCAGGCTGAGAAGGTCGCCCGGATGGCTCACGGCCAAGCGCAACGCGGCGGCACCGCTGATATCCTGCGCCAACAGATGAACCGGCCCAAGCCCCAAGTGCGCGATCAGCGCATGCAGGTCATCGGCGACGGTGCTGCTCGTGTCGTCGGAAGCGGCCGGGCTGGAGTCGCCAAAGCCTCGGAGATCGACCGCGATCACACGGTGAGCGCGTGCGAGCAGCGGGATCAAGCCGTGGAACGCCCACCAGCTTTCCGGGAAGCCGTGGACAAGCAGCACGGGCGTACCAGCGTCACCGGCGGCCACGTAGTGGAGATCCGCTCCGTTGACGTTGGCTCGCCGATGGCTGACGCTCGGGATCGTAAGGCCAGTCGGCTGGACGTTCATGACACTTCCTCTAGGACGACAACTAAGTTGTCTGTTTGGCAAATGCATTGCGCCTAGTCAATCGGGTTGTCTATGATGCTACATGCCTCTTTACCCACCCCGCTATGCCTGTAACCGGTGATGCCAAAGGGCCGGCCTTGGCGCTGCTGCTATTCAACGGTTTTCGAGGTATGGTCGACTTGACCACTGCGGAACTGGCAAAGCGTGGTCATTCCGATGTTCGTGCGAGTCACGAATTTGCCATGCGGGCGATCGAAGCCGGTGCTCGCAGCGCAATCGAACTTGCCAGCAGGCTGGGCAACACAAAGCAGGCAGCGGCCAAGACAATCACCGCGTTGGAAGTTCGGGGGTATGTCACGCGAAAAGCCGATCTTACTGACGCTCGAAGAAAATCGCTGCTGCTGACGCCCCACGGCTGCGACATGCTAGTGCAGGGGCAGGCTATCTTAGACGACATCCGGCGCACCTGGGCCGCAAGGATCGGCGCGGAGCGTTTCGCCGATGCCGAGAACGTTTTGCGGGAGCTTTTCGGCGGATCACTTGAAGTGCTGGATGTTGCGGCTTGGCTAGGGTCGGACGCCGATTAGGATCGGCCTTCCCAAAAATCCAGAACGTGCGAAAACTGGATTGTGGTCAGAGGTGCAACGCTTTGGCGGTTTTGAAAAGGGCTGGCGGCGCATACGCCGTAACTTTGGCCGTCGAGACGGCAATAAGCTTTTATGGTCGCCAACGGCCATCGACAATTCTGTAAAATGCAATCAGCGGGGGCAGATCGGGTCTACACGGCGCGGATCAGCCCGGCACACCGATGATGGTGATGGCTCGCCGTAGATTGCGGGCGAGCGCGGTCAAGCTGAACTTGCCGCGGACTTTGTCCAGTCCGGGCATCAGAAAAGCGCCTGATTCATCCACTGCTTGATCGAGCCGAAGGGGTGCTCAACCGTCTCGCGTCGCACGGTCAACGCCGGTCAGATTCCAGGCCAGCGAAGCAGTAAAAGTAGGCCATCGCTGATGAAGCATGACGATCGAGGTGAGGGCCCCGATCGGGGCCCTCACCTCAATCGTTGGCGTCGTTGGGATCAGGCCGTTGTGATCTCGCCGGTATCTGGATCGATGATCTCGCTGGCCTGGTTTGCTCCACTGTGGCAGCGGAGCGCCGACGACCGGCGGACGGCTTCAGCCTATAGCTGTCGCCGTTCACGGTCAGGATGCTGACGTGGGTGAGCCGGTCGAGCAATGCGCCGGTGAGCCGCTCGGAGCCGAGCACCTGCGTCCAGTCCTCGAACGGCAAGGTGCGGCTGCACGAGAAAGGGCGACAAGCGGCACGAGATGCCGTGCTATCACAGCCACGAGGAGTATCTGAGCGCCTAGATTAATAACAGCGAGTTGCGCTGCTGGCCCAAGGGGCCGTTGTTTCCGACGATCAGCGGTGACACGGGGAAGCTTAGCGAGACCGCATTGCTCCAAGCCAACGCGTTCCAGATGGTGCGTCGACGTGCGGCAGCAGCGGGCATCGCGCCGGCGGCGGCTGGCGCTGCCGGGTCAGGATGTTGAGCACGACATCGCGGCTGACCGCGCCGCCGGCGAGCGCCCCGGCGCACGCCGCTTCCGACCGCGTCGCTCCCGTCGCTGACGATCGCGGTCAGGATGCCGACGACCTGCCGGTCGCCGTCGGCATTGCCGCCGAGCTTGCGGCGCACCCGCTCGGTCGCGGGCGGCAGCGCCCAGTCCTTGAACGGTGCGCCGTTCCTGAGCGCGCCCGGCTTGCGCGCCAGCACCGGCACGTAATGCCAGGGATCGTAGATCACCTGCTCGCGCCCGAACCGCCGGGCATGCTCGGCGACCACCTCGCCGCCCTGCCGGACGACGATCCGGCCGACGTCGGCGTGGACCTCGACCGGCCGCCCCGCCGCCTTCGCATGGACCGGGTATTTGTTGTAGTCGAAGCGGACCAGCAGCGCCTTGGAAACCGCCGCTGGCAGCGTACGACCCCCTCCGCATGAGTGGAATCCCCTTGGCAAGCGTGACTTTACCGGGCGGGTTCGACAAAAGCGCAATTAGGCGGCGAGGTTGTGTGCAGGGCCTGTCTGGCCCTGTACTCGAGCGGTCGCGCCGGGCCGCTTCCGCATCGTGATCCCTTCTCATCGGCGATGCTGTTCTGTCGCAGAGGGTCGGCCACCGACGAGACCTGCCGGACGCCACGCAAGATTTTATCGGCCGACTGTCGAACCAAGGTTAAC
>CAXTTR010000336.1:0-3578 GCA_964247215.1 uncultured Sphingomonadaceae bacterium | reverse complement strand
GGGCGGTGAGCACCGTCTTTGCGTGTTCGAGCGTGCCGTCGTCCTCGGCTTCGATCAGCGCTACTAGCTCGGTCGGCCGTGGCTCGAGACGGCCCCAGGCGTTGAGGAACTGTACGCTCAGACCTGCTTGGGAAAATGTGATTACGTGCCGGTTCCAGAAGCGGAAAAGTTGCGCGAGATATCTACCGGCCTGGGTAGTAGCAATCCGGCCGTGCGCGGACGCGGGTTCGGGCCAGCGATAAGGATGAGCAGGAACATGGCCGTGCGGGGCCGCAGGAAACTCATAGCTGGTAAGCATTGGCGGGTCCTCACAGGAGACGGAATTGTCGCTGCCGACACAGGCGGCGGCGCTCGGCGGGGTGCAATTCGCCGCGCTCCGCGGCGTCTAGAACCTGATACCGATGCCGGTCAGGATCTTGTGATCGCTGACATGGTCTTCGTACGCCGAATAATCATATTCTGTTTTCAGGTAATAGCGGCGGCTAAGCGCCACCTCGACACCTGCCCCGGCCACTACACCGCTCAAGTCACGGCGACTGTCGAGGGTCGTGCCGCTGACGACCGTGCTGTCGTCTCGCACCTGCAGATTGCTGTAGCCGACCTTCGTATAAAGCATCGCGTTGTCGGTAACTTTCGTACCGACCCGCGCGGCAAAGCCGATGTCGCGGCGTCCACGCAGCGAAGCGGAGGTCAGCGCATCGGTATAGCCGAGGTTGACATTCGCGTTCATCAGCGAGATCTCGCCGCCAACGATAATGGCTGGCGTCACTGCGTAGTCATAGCCGATCGCACCGCCATAGCTCAGCCCGTCCGACTTCGCATGGCCGTAGCTGCCCGCGTCGGCGAGGTTGAAGTGGATCTGATTCCAGCCGACTGTGATTTCGGCACGCGGGCCGGTGAAGGTGGGGGCGGTTTGCGCCTCCACTTGCTCCCCGCCCAGCAAGGCAATGGCGAGCGCAAGCGGTGTAGCGTGCCGGATAAACATTGGGCGTCTCCTTCGCATTGGTCCGGAATGGACCGACGAGGAGCTTTTGCGCGACGATGGTTGCCCGCGGATTTCCTGAATATTTCTCGATAATACGTCAAGGCCGTCTGTCTGACACAATGTTGCAAAGCCGTAGCAAGTGTTACAAAACTACGCTGTAATGTTTCCGCCCGGCAATCTGCCCGACATCATTGTCGGGTAACAGGGACTGCGATGATCACTGAAACCGACATGCTTGCGGGCGCGCGCATCCTGGTCGTCGACGATGACCCCGGCATCCGCTCGCTGATCGGCGAGTTCCTCACCAAATACGGGTTTCTGGTCGATATCGCCGAGGACGGCACGGCGATGGATCTGGCACTCGCCCGTGCCCGCGCCGATCTGATCCTGCTTGATCTGATGATGCCGGGTGAGGATGGGCTGACGCTCTGCCGTCGGCTTGCCGCCAACGGCGGTCCGCCGGTGATCATGCTGAGCGCGATGGGCGACGACACCGACCGGATCGTCGGCCTCGAGATCGGGGCCGACGATTACCTTGCCAAGCCGTGCAATCCGCGCGAGCTGCTCGCCCGGGTGCGCGCGGTCCTCCGCCGTCCGCGGCTGCGGGCAGATACACCGGCACCCGCAAGTCTCGCCGAGTTCGCGGGCTGGCGTTTCGCGGGCTGGCGTTTCGATCCGTCGCGCCGGGAACTGCGCGACCCCGACGACCGCGCCGTGCACCTCTCCGATGGCGAGTTCTCGCTACTGCGCGCCTTTGTCGAACACCCACAGCGCGCGCTGACCCGCGATCAACTGCTCGAATACGCCCGCGGTCCCGACAGCGACGCCTTCGACCGCGCCATCGACGTTCAGGTCAGCCGCCTGCGCCGCAAGCTCGGCGGCAACGGTGCGGCCGAGCTGATCCGCACGCTACGCAACGAGGGCTATATCTTCCAGGCCAAGGTGACCCGGTGAGCGATCGCGATCCGCCGCCACGCCGCTGGTCGGCATCGCTGTTCGTGCAGATCTGCTGCCTGCTGTTCTTCAGCCTGCTGGTCACACACGTCGTCAACATTGCAGTTATCATCGCCACGCCGCCGCCTGTTCCAGATGTTCACTCGGTGATCGATGTTGCGCGGCTACTTGTCTCGGACCAGTCGACCGACGATCCGCATTTGCTCGTCCACCCTGGCGATCCCCCCAGCGGTAACAACGGGCCTGGGGGGCAGCACGAGCATGCTGTGCAACTCGCGCTGGCCCGCCAGCTCGGAATCGACCCCGAGCTGGTGCGCGTAAAATTGCAGAGCGATCTGGACCATGGACTGCTCGGGCTGTTTAGCATTGGTCGCAGCCTTCGCGGCACGCCGACGCAACACTGGCGGCACGACGACACGGTCCTGCTCGGTCATTTCGTCGCTGCCTTGCGGCTTCCCGATGGTCATTGGCGTGTCGTGGAGCCGCGCCGCGACAACGTGCTCATCGCTTGGCGAAATACCGTGATCTGGTGGTTTCTGGCAAGCATGCTCGTCGTACTCCTGCTAGCGTACCTGTTCGCCCGGCGGCTCGTTGCTCCGATACGAAGCTTTGCAATTGCTGCCGAGCGGCTCGGACGCGATCCGCGCGCGCCTGCGCTGCTGCTGTCCGGACCCGCCGAGATCGGCGACGCCGCGCGCGCGTTCAACGCCATGCAGGATCAGTTGCGCCGCTACGTCGACGATCGGACGCGAATGCTGGGCGCGATCGCGCACGATCTGCGCACGCCACTGACGCGGCTGACCTTTCGGCTTGAGGACGCGCCCGAGGCGCTGCGCGAGCCTGCCGCCGAAGACATTGCCGAGATGGACGCGATGATCACAGTTGTGATGGAATTTGTTCGTGACGAGGCCGGGCCTGCCGAGCGCGAGTTCGTCGCTCTTGGTCCCCTGGTCTCTGGTATTATCGTTAACATGGCCGCGACCGGCGCTGCAGTGACACTGTGCAAAAGCGAACCCGTGATCGTTCATGGGGACCCGTTAGCACTGCGCCGGATGCTCTGTAACCTGCTCGATAACGCCGTCGACTATGGAACCGCAGCGCGCATCCGATTCTGGCATGGTACCGGCACTGCGGAAATCGAGATCGTCGACGACGGGCCCGGTATTCCTGAAGCCAAGCTCGCGCAGGTGTTCGAGCCATTCTACCGGCTCGATCCGTCGCGTAATCGCAGTACCGGCGGTATAGGCTTGGGGCTGTCTATCGTGCGCGGCATTGCCCAGTCACATGGCGGTTCGGTACGACTTTCCAATCTGATTGGCGGCGGCCTTTCTGCAAGGGTCACGCTACCCGCATAGATAGGCCCGAGACGCCGCCGCTTAGCTGCAGTTTGTCGGTAATAAGCGGTCACGGCGGAGACGCTGCATTGAGGCGATCAGGTTGTGCGTTGCGGTCGCCATCAGGGCGTAAGCGATCGCGCAGCTCGTACCTCGCCCAGCCCCGAGAGGGTGATCAAACGCAAAATCCGCCGCCAGGGCTGGTGCGCCATTCGGACCGCGAATCTTCGATTACTGATTTCGATCAATTAGGCGAGCGGCGATCACGTTAATGGGCAAGTGTTAATAGCGAGACGCAAACGATG
>CAXTTR010000335.1:0-3588 GCA_964247215.1 uncultured Sphingomonadaceae bacterium | reverse complement strand
AGATAGGCACCGATATCCTGCAGCTGCGGCGAATGCGTCGAGGCGGGAGCCGCCTTGGTGCGCGCTGCCCCACGCGGCTTGCCAGCGATCAATGTCATTGTGCGAACTCAACTATCATGCCTGAGCGTAATGCCGAAATATCAATGCAAAAGCAATTACCACTAACGCGACCGAAATCATCAGCACGTAGCGCATGACCCCGAGCTTGGTGCCGCCGCGCGCTTCGGTCTTGGTCCGCTCAACCGGTTCTTCCACGCCGCACTCCTAAATTGACGCTGACGCAACGAGCCTTGCATGGCGCGGTTCCGCAGCCAGTTTAAGCGACCGCCGCGGTTGAGTTGAAGAACAGCGCTTGCGCGATTGCCGCCTTCACCGTCGAACGCTGGAACGGCTTGGTGATCAGGAAGGTCGGCTCGGGCCGCTCGCCCGTCAGCAGGCGCTCGGGGAAGGCGGTGATGAAGATCACCGGCACGGTAAACTCGGCAAGGATGTCCTTGACCGCGTCGATGCCCGAGCTGTCGTCGGCAAGCTGGATGTCGGCGAGGACCAGTCCGGGCTTGATCTGGCGCGCCAAGGCGACCGCCTCGTCGCGGGTGACAGCGATGCCGGTCACGTCATGGCCGAGGTCCCGGACAATCGACTCGATGTCCATCGCGATGATCGGCTCGTCCTCGATGATCAGCACGCGCGTCGTCGTCTGACGGTCGATTTCGGCGAGCGCCTCAGCGACCAGCGACGTCACGTCGGCAGGCTCGGCGTCGATCAGGTACCCAGTGTCCTCGTTGGTGAACCCCTCCATCGCGGTCAGCAGCAGCGCCTGCCGCGACAGCGGGGTAATCGCCGCGAGCCGCTGCTGCGCGACATGCTCATAGTCCTGTACGTCGCTATCGGGCGTGACTTCGATGTTGGAGCTCGACCAGATCGCATGGAACGTCCGGTACAGCCCGAGCCGCGCGTCGACGTCGCGCGGGAAGTCAGCCGGAGCCGCGACGATGGCTTCCAGCGTCGCACGGACATAGCTGTCGCCGTGCGGCTGACTGCCGGTAAGCGCGCGTGCATATCGGCGAAGGTATGGAAGGTGTGGAGCGATTTCAGATGCTAGCGACATGGATCAGCCTTTAACCGCACGGGAACGCAACGCCAAGCGGCGAAGTTGTACGTCACGTTCGATTAACCATCTTTGTGTTTCCGAACAGCAACAATCGTCATAGTAGTGCCACCGTAATAAAAAGATGACCCTGTGATCCAGCCTGCTGCCGACGACTTCCCGGATCTCCGCCTCGAGACGATCGACGAGAACCGCGCGCGGTCACTTGGCGACCGGCTTCGGCAGGTCTTCGACGAGGTCGTGGGCGAGCCGCTGCCCGACGTTTTCGCCGACCTGCTCCGCCAGCTCGACTGAACGCGATGACAACGCCGCGGAGCGATTTGGAGGGCGTTCGCGGCTTACCGTTGCCGGTCAAGGTTATCGCGGCGATTGCGACCGCATTGCTGCCGCTAGGTATTATGGCGGCGCTGATGACCGTGCGCAGTTATCAATATGATGCCGCACTGACGGCGCAGCTGTCACCGGCGCAGTGGCTCGGGGTCGCCTCGCCGGTAATCATGTGGCTGGTGACGCTGTTATCCGGCTGGCTGCTCGCCGACCGGCTGCTGATCCGGCCGTTGCTGATGATGCGCCGCAGCGTCGAGGCCTATACCGCGGGCGATCATGACGTGCGGCTCCACAGCGAGCATTTCCTGAGCCAGGAAGTCGCCGCGCTTGCCGCCGCGTTCGACCGCATGGCGGACAAAATCAGCCAGCACGATGCCGAGCTCAACGCGGCGCTGGCCGAGCAGAAACGGCTGACCCGCGAAGTCCATCACCGGGTCAAGAACAACCTGCAGATCGTCTCGAGCCTGCTGTCCTTGCAAGCGCGCGAGTCCTCCAGCGCCGACGTCGCGCATGCCTATGCCACGGTACAGGCGCGCGTCGGCGCGCTCGCGCTGGTCCACCGCTGGATGTACAATGGCAGCACGCCCGAAGGCGTCGATCTGCACGGCTTGATCGCCGACCTTTGCGCCTCGCTCGAACAGGGCATCGGCGCTGCGGAGCAGGCCCCGATCACCGTACGCTGCAATGTCGAGCCGATCGTCGTCGGACAGGATACCGCCGTCCCGCTGGCGTTTTTCGTTACCGAACTCATCAGTATTGGCGCGCGGCGCGTGACACCCGCCAAGCTGACGGCGACCGTGACCGCCGTCCGGCGGGGGAGCGGCGGGCTGTTGACGGTTGCTGCGCCTCCGTTTGTCGATGATGACGGGCTCGGCAAGAGCAACTCCGCCAAGCGCATCATCGAGGGCATGGCGCGGCAGCTACGGACGCCGCTGGAACACGACGTAGCGGCCGGCAGCTACGGTATCGCGTTCCCGGTTACAGGACCGTAGCTGCCGAAGCAGCCTATTGGATGTCGACGTGCGCGACGTCGCCGCTCGATGCTGGCGTCTGGGTGATATTGGCCTTGGCGACGTTGAACAACTGCGCCAGCTTGCCCGGCGAGTCCCACAGGGTGCCGTGCACGGGTGTTACCTTGATCAGGCCAGTCGTCGGTGCCTCGGGCCCTTCCGGGAGCCAGGCTTCGGCGAACGGGTTCCATAGCTCCTTCTGCTTCGCGGTATCACGGACAACCTCGGCGGTGCCGGATACCGAGACGAACTTGTTGCTGCTCTTGTCGCCGAACGCGAGATTAACCTTCGCGCCCGCTTCGATCTCGTGCGTTTTGTCGGTGTCGGTGCGCGTGATGAACCAGATCAGCCGCGCTTCGCGGTCGCTATAAGCGCTCATCGGGCGGCTTTCGAGCGTGCTGCCATGCTCAGTCGTGAGCATGGCGACACGAATTTCATCCATCATATCCCAAAGTTTGGCGGTGTCGTCATGGCTGCTCATATGGGTGTCCTCCAAGGTGGCACCGACAGACGCACGGTCGATCACACCGGTTCCGCCAGTCGTTTTTGAACAGAGACAATTTCATGGAACCGCTTCGCGGGCACGTCCGTTCAGCAACCAGACAGCGATACTTGCCCCCCGCTCT
The DNA here is from genome assembly GCA_964247215.1 of uncultured Sphingomonadaceae bacterium. Lineage (GTDB taxonomy): Bacteria > Pseudomonadota > Alphaproteobacteria > Sphingomonadales > Sphingomonadaceae > Polymorphobacter_B. The sequence goes on along the minus strand of CAXTTR010000335.1, from coordinate 517 downwards.
CGCTGTCCATTCCGAGCCCGGTCGCTTCACCCCCCGAATGCGGCCGGGCTCAACTTATGAGCCGGGTACATCATTAGACCCAGTCTGCAGGTATGCCGCGTAGGCGGTAGATCGCGCCCCGCCTGACCTTTGACGGCACGATTACGACTTCGCATCGTTGACCCGCGCCGGCACTTACGCCGGCCGTCACTTTGGGGTTACCTCGATGCGCAAGACTGTTATCTTGGCTGCACTGGCAGCGACTGTCGCACTTACCGCCTGCAACACTGTCGCTGGTGCCGGCAAGGACGTCAGTTCGGTCGGCAAGGCAACGACGAAGGCCGCGAAGAATAGCGGCGCGAAATAGTTCGCCTAAGTCGTGACCGGAAGGTGGCGCGCTGCCTTGGCGCGCCGCCGCTCGGTGAACCAGATCGCGATGATCGACAGTTCGTACAGCAGGATCAGCGGCCCCGCGAGCAGCAACTGCGACAACACGTCAGGCGGCGCGAGGATCGCTCCAACGATGGTGGCGCCGACG
>CAXTTR010000334.1:0-3589 GCA_964247215.1 uncultured Sphingomonadaceae bacterium | reverse complement strand
GGGTCGTTGCGGTTAATCTCGCTCCGAGAAGTATAAGCTCACCCCTGCCGCCGGATAAAGTCCCGCACCTCGCCCGACAGCTTCCGCAAATCGCTGTCGTGAATGTACATCATGTGCCCGGCCTGGAAGTAGTGGAACTCGACCCGGCCGTCGAGGAATCCCGGGCGGGTCAGCGAGTATTCGGCGGCGTAGAACGGCGTCGCGAAGTCGAAATAGCCTTGCGCGACGAAGACCTTCATGCGGCTGTTCTCGCGCATGGCGCGGCTGAGGTACGGGGCGACGTTGAGGTACGCACCGCGGTCGCCGCGCTCACCGCCCAGCCGCCAGTCCCAGCCCTGGACTTCGCCGATCGTCGAGTATTCGCGCTCGATCTTGAGCCCGAGGTCGCCGCGCAGGTAGCTGTTGATCGCCGCGGTATACGCCCCGTCGATGCCGTAGAACGACGGGTCGTTGTCGGGGCTGTCGCCGGCGCGGTCGTAGTCGACGCCGGTGTAGCGCGTGTCGAGGCGGCCGATCGTCAGCCCGCGGTCGCGTAGCAGCTCCTTGTAGAAGCGGTCGGGAGTGACCCGCAGGTTGCTGTTCTCGAGGAAGGTTTCGCTGAGGCCCGTGAAGTGCGCGAGGCTTGCGCGGATGGCGTTGTGCTCGGCGATGGGGAGCGCGTTGCCCTTGAGCAGCGCCAGCACATACGGCCCGCTGGCGAACGCGCGCGCCTCGGCGACGAACGGCTCGACGGCGGGCGGCTGGACAGGCAAGTGCTTGTGATACCACGCCGTCGCCGCCATCGAGGGCAGTGTCACGACATACTGCATCTCGTTGCCCTCGGTTTCGGCTTCGACGCCGAAGTCGAGGATCGTCGACATCAGGATGACGCCGTCCAAGGCAACGTCGTTGTACGCGCCTTCGAGTTCGTGGACGACCGCGGCCGAGCGCGTCGTGCCGTAGCTCTCGCCGCCGATGAACTTCGGGGCGTTCCACCGCCCGTGCTCGCGCAGCCAGATGCGGATGAACGCCGCGACCGACTTGGCGTCGGAGGTGATCCCCCAGAACGACTTCGCCTCGGTCTTGCCGAGCGCTTTCGAGAAACCGGTGCCGACCGGATCGATGAAGACGAGGTCGGTGACGTCGAGCAGGCTGTCGGGGTTGTCGGTGATGTCGTACGGCGGCCCGCCGTCGTCCTTGGCATCGGGCAAGTGGACGCGCTTGGGTCCGAACGCCCCCATGTGCAGCCACACCGACCCCGAGCCGGGGCCGCCGTTGAACAGGAACGTCACCGGCCGCTTGGGGTCACTGCCCGCCTTGACGTAGCTGGTTGCAAAGATCGCCGCGGTCGGCTTGCCGTCCTTGTCCTTGAGGTAAGTTTCGCCGGTGGTCGCGGTGTAGGCGACCGCGGTGCCGCCAAAGACGCCCTTGTGCTGGGTGACCGAGATTATGGGCGGCGGGATCGGCTTATCGTCGGATTTCTCGGAAGTGGTGACGGTCTTCGCGTCCTGCGCGGCGGCGGGGGTTAGCGCGGCCAGCGTGGCAGCCATGATGATCGTCGGCAGGCGGTAGCGCATCGGGTCCCCTCGCGGCGTGTGACGTTGCACACTGTCGCGGTTGAACGGGGATGTCGAGACTGACCCTTAGCTTTGATCAAGCTGGGTGGGAGAAGGCCCCAACCTCCACCCGTCGCCCCAGCGCAAGCTGGGCCCACGTCCGGGCAGCATCGCCCTCACGGCGAGGTGGATTCCAGCTTGCGCTGGGAGGGCGGCATTTTGTTTATAGATTCAACGTCGCCGAGGTAAGACGACCCTAAACCCGCTTCAGCGCCGCAAGCTCAGCTTCGAGCGCGTGGATCTTCATTGCCTGCGCAACGATAATTTCCTGGAGCGCGGTCTTCTGCGCCGCATCGGCTGACTCCGCTGGAGCAGCCGGCTTAGCCGCCGCTTCGCCTTTGACCACTGGCCTGAACATCCCCGATGCCCGCGCGCGTTCTAGCAGCGGCGCGGCGTTCGACGCGAGGCCGACGAGCGCTTCGATGAGGGGATCGGGCTTGGACGCCATGGTTGTTACTCCGCTGCGACCAAAATAGGCGCGTCGCTGAGCGGATACGAGAGGCGGGTCAGCATTTCCTTCGGGCACACCTGCCAGAAGTGCTTGCGGCTGCGATCCCAGTCGAGCAGCAGCTGCGCCGACCACTTCGAGCCGGTCTCGACGGCGTGCTCGGTGACGAGGTCGTGGAGCACCGCTTCCCAGTGCGCGCTGCCGAGCCTGAATAGCTCGATCGAGTCACGATTGATCCGGCGTGGCAGCTGGTTATCGGGATCATAAACGAATGCCATGCCACCCGTCATGCCCGCCCCGAAGTTGTCGCCGACCTCGCCGAGGATGACCGCGGCACCGCCGGTCATATACTCGCAGCCGTTGGCCCCGCAGCCTTCGACGACGACCTGCGCGCCCGAATTGCGGACGGCGAAGCGCTCGCCGGCCTGGCCCGCCGCGAACAGCTTGCCCGCGGTCGCGCCGTACAGCACGGTGTTGCCGATGATCGTGTTGTGCTGGCTCGCAAGCGGCGACGACACCATCGGGCGCACGACGATGGTCGCGCCGCTGAGGCCCTTGCCGACATAATCGTTCGCTTCGCCAAAGACTTCGAGCTTGAGCCCCTGCACCGCGAACGCGCCGAGCGACTGCCCGGCGCTGCCGCGCAGCCGCACGTGGACGTGACCGGGGCTAAGTCCGGTCATCCCGTATGCCTCGGTGATCGCGGCGGAGAACCGCGTGCCGACGGCGCGATGCGTGTTGCGGACGGTATAGGTCAGCTGCATCTTCTCGCGGCGATCGAAGACGTGCCGCGCATCGGCGAGCATCTGCGCGTCGAGGCTGTCGGGAACTTCGTTGCGATGCGTCGGGATCGAGAAGCGTCGCGCATGGTCAGGCGCGTCGACCTTGGCAAGGATCGGGTTGAGGTCGAGGTCGTCCAAGTGCTCGGCGCCGCGGCTGACCTGGCGCAGCAGCTCGGTCCGCCCGATCAGCTCGTCGAGGCTGCGGACGCCCAGTTTGGCGAGGATGTCGCGAACTTCCTCGGCGATGAAGCTCATCAGGTTGATGACCTTCTCAGGCGAGCCGCCGAACTTCTTGCGCAGCGCCTCGTCCTGCGTGCAGACACCCACGGGACAGGTGTTGGAGTGGCATTGCCGGACCATGATGCAGCCCATCGCGACGAGGCTCAGCGTGCCGATGCCGAACTCCTCCGCACCCAGGATCGCGGCGATGACGATGTCGCGCCCGGTCTTGAGCCCGCCGTCGGTGCGCAGCTTGACGCGGTGGCGCAGGCCGTTGAGCGTCAGCACCTGGTTGACCTCGGACAGTCCCATCTCCCACGGGGTGCCGGCGTATTTGATGCTTGTCTGCGGCGACGCGCCGGTGCCGCCGACATGGCCCGAGATCAGGATGACATCGGCGTGCGCCTTGGCGACGCCCGCGGCGACGGTGCCGATGCCCGCCGAGCTGACCAGCTTGACGCAGACGCGCGCGCGCGAGTTGATCTGCTTGAGGTCGTAGATGAGCTGCGCGAGGTCCTCGATCGAATAGATGTCATGGTGCGGCG
>CAXTTR010000333.1:3046-3597 GCA_964247215.1 uncultured Sphingomonadaceae bacterium | reverse complement strand
GTTCAAAGCCATCGTCAAGACCATCGGCGAGGCGAGCGCGCGCGGCCAGCCGATCCTCGTCGGCACCGTGTCGATCGAGAAGTCCGAGCTGCTGAGCGAATTCCTCAAGAAGGAGGGCGTTCAGCACACCGTCCTCAATGCGCGCTACCACGAACAGGAAGCGCACATCGTCGCGCAGGCCGGACGCCTCGGCGGCGTCACCATCGCCACCAACATGGCAGGTCGCGGCACCGACATTCAGCTCGGCGGTAACTTCGAGGCGCGCGTTGCCGACGAGCTCGACGGCATGCCCGAGGGCGATGAGCGCACCGCTGCCATCGCGCGTATCAAGACCGAGATCGCCACCGAGCGTGGCGCCGTGCTCGCGGCGGGCGGGCTGTTCGTGCTCGGCACCGAGCGCCACGAGAGCCGCCGCATCGACAACCAGCTGCGCGGGCGCTCAGGACGTCAGGGCGACCCGGGGTTCAGCCGCTTCTATCTCAGCCTCGACGACGACCTGCTGCGCATTTTTGGCCAGCAGAGCATGCTGACCCGGATGATGAACAACGGGC
>CAXTTR010000333.1:0-3036 GCA_964247215.1 uncultured Sphingomonadaceae bacterium | reverse complement strand
GATCGAAACCGCGCAGAAGAAGGTCGAGGCGCGCAACTACGACCAGCGCAAGAATGTCGTCCAATACGACGACGTCATGAACGACCAGCGCAAGGTGGTTTACGACCAGCGCGCCGATATCATGGACTCCGAGGCCGTCGGCGATGTCGTGCTCGACATGCGCTACGAGACCGTCAACGCCGTCGTCGCGGCGCATTGCCCGCCGGGCAGCTATCCCGAGCAGTGGAATGTCGAGGAACTGCAGGCCGCGGTGACCGGCACGCTCGGGCTCGACATCGACGTCGCCGAGTGGGTCAAGGAAGCACGCATCGATCCCGAGATGGTCGTCGAGCGGCTGATCGCCGACAGCGACGCCGCAATGGCAGCTAAAGCGGCGGCGGTCCCGCCCGAGTCATGGATCCAGATCGAGAAGAACTTTCTGTTGCAGGCGCTCGACCATCACTGGAAGGAGCACCTGGCAACGCTCGACGCGCTCCGCAACGTCATCCACCTGCGAGCGTATGCGCAGAAGACGCCACTCAACGAGTATAAGTCCGAGGCGTTCGCGCTGTTCGAGCGCATGCTGGTGCAGGTCCGCGAGGACGTCACGCGCATGCTCGCCAACGCGCGCTTCGAGATGGAGCCGCCGCGCTACGACGAGCGCCCGCTGCCGAGCTTCGTGACGACGCACATCGACCCTTTCACCGGCAACAACGACGCCTTTGGGCCGCGCGGCAACTTGCCCGCCGGAGCGCTGGCGTTCGCCGAGAGCGCCACGGCATCGCTGGTCGACGTGTCGCCCGAGGAGGTCGCCGGGTGGCAGCGCACGGTGTCGCGCAACACACCGTGCCCATGCGGGTCGGGCAACAAGTTCAAGCACTGCCATGGGGTGGTGTGAGCCCGGCTCCCGGCACAACAGGCTGAACTATACAGTCGCTCGCCCCTTGGGGAGTAGCGGCAGCATCAGCGGCACGGCCATATGTGGAACTGTCAGGATCGACAATACCAGGAAGGCACTCGCTGTGAGCCGCGAAGGGGTGTCGAGTGGCGGACCGAACCGGTAGAGCAATGCCGTGATCCCGCCCGCAGCCAAAGTAAGCGGCACGACAACAGGCAGCCACTGCGCCGGACGGCGCCACCCGAGGCTGGACAGCGCCGCGCCGAAGTGCCGGGGCGAGTGAAACAGGCAGAAGAACAGCGCGAAGCCGATGACCGGCGGTAGCAAGATCATTGCCGCAAGCGTTGCCGCTGCGGCAACCGCGCGCTCACGGTGTCCATCGCGGTACAGCGAAGCGGCTGCGATCAGCGCGACGATCAGCGCCACCGGCGCGGCGAGCCCGAGCAGCAGCACAACGACCGCCACATCGGCGGTGCCCGCGACCGCTTCGAATGTTGCCGAAGTTTCGGTCCGGTGCAGGATGACGGGCGCGGTCAGCGTCGCTGCCGCGATGCCGGTCGCGAGCAGCTTACTTCCTGCCTCACGCCAATCCTCGGCAAAGTGCCACGTCGCGATCAGGATGAAGAGCAGCAACGCGGCGACCGGAGCGACCTGCCACAGCAGGTACATTGCCACTGCGCAGCCTACATACAACGCCAGCAACGGGACAAGGTGGACGCCAGTCAGACGATCGCGACGGAGCAGTTCAATGTCGAATGTGCCGTGCGGCAAACCGAAAAGCAGTATTGCACCGGCCGCGGCGACAGTCGAGCTGCCGCTGCTCAGTCGAACACCGGTCAGCATCGCTGCGACCAGCGCGGCGACGGTCAGGCTTCCGGCGATGGCCGTGGCGGCGCTAAGCGGTGATGTCGTGGGCATGGTGAAGCCAACGCGTGTGAGCGAGGCACGATCCGAGCCGGACGACAACCACCAGACCCGCTCCAGTCATATGCCTCTTCGAGGAAGCTGCGGCTGCAGTCGCCTTCAGCTACGCCCTGCACATCGGACGGCTTCGACCATGATACGCCGCCTGAAATCAATTGACCCGCACGCCCGGCGGCCGTATAGGCACCGCTCGCTCGCGGACCGGTAAACAGGCATTGCCCTAAATACCGTGCCGGTAACGAGCATTTGGAACGACAGGCTGAGCCGCGCACGTAGGGACCCCGAATCAGGGCCATACGTGCTTATGCCGTGAGGGCGGGTCAGGTCTGGAGTAGGCTGCGGGCTTGCCCTCGGCCGAACAGCAGGATGACGAACGACCGATGCCAACGATCAATCAGTTGGTCCGCAAGGGCCGTGAACCGCAGCGGGCGCGCGAAACCGCGCCGGCGATGGAGTCGTGCCCGCAAAAGCGTGGCGTCTGTACCCGGGTTTACACGACGACCCCGAAGAAGCCGAACTCGGCGCTTCGCAAGGTTGCGAAGATCCGCCTGACCAACGGCTTCGAGGTCATCGGCTATATTCCCGGCGAGGGCCACAACCTGCAGGAGCACTCGGTTGTGCTGATCCGTGGCGGCCGCGTCAAGGACTTGCCCGGCGTGCGTTACCACGTGCTGCGCGGCGTCCTCGACACCCAAGGCGTCAAGAACCGCAAGCAGAGCCGGTCGAAGTACGGCGCCAAGCGCCCGAAATAAGAGAGATATTGAGATGGCCCGTCGTCGCCGCCCTGAAAAGCGTGAAATTCTTCCCGATCCCCGTTTCGGCGATCTGATCCTGTCGAAGTTCATGAACCTCGTCATGTACGAGGGCAAGAAGTCGACCGCCGAATCGATCGTCTACAGCGCGCTCGACACCGTCGAGGCGAAGACGCGCAAGGACCCGATCGGCGTGTTCCACGATGCGCTGACCAACGTGAAGCCCGGCATCGAGGTCCGCAGCCGCCGTGTCGGCGGCGCAACCTATCAGGTTCCGGTCGAAGTCCGCCCCGAGCGGAGTCAGGCGCTCGCGATCCGCTGGTTGATCGCGGCGGCGCGCAACCGCAGCGAGCACACGATGGCCGCACGGCTGTCCGGAGAGCTCGTCGACGCGTCGAACAACCGCGGCACCGCGGTTAAAAAGCGTGAAGACTCGCACCGCATGGCCGAAGCCAACCGCGCCTTCTCGCATTATCGCTGGTA
>CAXTTR010000332.1:0-3612 GCA_964247215.1 uncultured Sphingomonadaceae bacterium | reverse complement strand
AGTCGACCTCGCGGTCGGTGACGGCAGCCGCGTCTCGCAGCGCGCCATCGCGATTAACGAGGTGCTCGTCCCCACCGCGATCTCCGGCACCGGCAACCGGCTGAGCACGATGGGCGTCATCGGCGGCACGATGCGCGCGGTGACGGTCAACGTCACCGAATCGTCGGGTGTCGGCGGGCTCGTCGCGCCGGGCGATCATGTCGACGTCTATATCACCCGCACCCCGCCCGAGAAGGCCGCGCGCTTCGATGTCGTCGTGCCGCCGGTGGCGAGCGACGCGGCCGACGCCGCGTCGAACCAGCCGCCGCCCGGCACCGAGATCAAGCGCGGCGGGCCGCATGTCGGAACATCGTTGCTGGCGCGCGCCGTTTCGCCCGAGGGGGTCAAGCCGCAGCCGATCACCGACATGCTGATCCAGGACGTCCGCGTCCTCGCCATCGGCCAGAACGTCAACGTCAGTTCGGAAAAGCCCGAGGTCGTCCATTCGGCGACGCTCGAGGTGACGCCCGCGCAGGTTGCCAAGCTGACGCTCGGCCAGAGCGTCGGCACGCTGGCGCTGGCGCTGCGGCCGCTGTCCGACAAGGCGCAGACCGCCGTCGCGTCGCTGCACGTCGAAGACCTTCACGACGGCCCGGCGCGCGCCGCGGCCCCGCCAGCCGTGCACATCGCCCGCGTCCGGGTCCGCGCCGTCCACCATGCGGCGGCTCCGGCTACCCCATCGATCGAGATCGTCCGCGGCGGCGAGTCGACCCATTATGCGGTGCCCAACTGATGACGATCAAAGCCAGCCTTGCGACGGTATGCCGGCGCGCCGTCGTCGCGGCGCTGCTCGCCGGCGGTGCCGCCGCGGCAGCAGCCGCGCCCGCTGTAGCGAGCCTCGATGGCCGCCCGGCCGCGGTGATGCAGGTGCCGCTCAACAAAAGCCAGGTGCTGCGCATCGACCGGCCGTTCGCCAAGGTGCTCGTCGGCAACGACGACATCGCCGATGCGATGCCGACCTCGATCAGCTCGGTCTATGTGATGGGCAAGGCGGTCGGCTCGACCAACCTCACCATCCTCGACCACAAGGGCGCGCTGGTCGCGGTCGTCGACATCGTCGTCGGCCCCGACGCGCAGGGACTGAAGCGCCAGCTCGCCGAACTGATGCCGGGCGAACACATCGGCGTCACCGTCTCGAACGATGCGCTGGTCCTCGATGGCCGGGTGTCGAGCGCGGGCGCCGCCGAACGGGCCTCGACCATCGCCGAGACCTATGCGCCGAAGAAGGTCGCCAATCTGATGACCGTCGACGAGCCGCAGCAGGTCATGCTCGAAGTCCGCTTCGCCGAGATGACGCGGGGAACGGTCAAGCAGCTCGGCATCAACAGTGTCAATTACGGAAAAGCTGGTCCACAAACGGGCTTAGTCACTCCTCCAGTTCAAGCAAGCGGGCTGGCAGTGCCGCTGATCAACGCCGCGTCCAATCCGTACACGGCGCTGGCGAGCCTGCTCGGGAACAGCCTGCAGATCCGCATCGACGCGCTCGAACAGCAGGGTTTGATCCACACGCTGGCGCAGCCGAACCTGGTCGCGATGTCGGGCGAGAGCGCCAGCTTCCTTGCCGGCGGTGAATTTCCGGTACCGACCGGCGTCGATGCGTTCGGGCGGCTGTCGGTCGAGTTCAAGCAGTTCGGCGTCAGCCTGGCGTTCGTGCCGACGGTGATCGGCGACGGCATGATCAACCTCTCGGTTGCCCCCGAGGTCAGCTCGATCGACGATTCGGCGGGGGTGCAGATCTCGGGCGTGCGTATCCCCGGGCTCAAGGTGCGCCGCGCCAAGACCTCGCTCGAACTGCGCGACGGCGAGGCGTTCGCGATGGCCGGGCTGATCCAGTCGGACTTCAACGACACGGTCAAGGCGATCCCGCTGCTCGGCCGCATCCCGCTGTTCGGCGCGCTGTTCCGCTCAACCTATTTCAACCGCAACGAGACCGAGCTGGTCATCGTCGTGACGCCGCATATCGTCAAACCGGTCCGCGCCAGCCAGATCGCGCTGCCGACCGACCGTATCGTCCAGCCGAGCGACACCGACATCCTGCTCAACGGCCACAGCGAGCGCCGCGGCTCGACACGGCCGGGAGCGAACGACGTCAAACCAGGCGGTATCAACGCCGACATCGGGCATGTGCTGAAATGATCCAGACCAAGCTGATCCTCGCCGCCGCCGCGCTCGCCGCTGCTACATCGGCCGACGCCGGTCCCGACCGCGGGCTCGGCGCGACCGTCCGCGCCAACATCGCCGCGCAGGCCGTCAACCTCGATCCCGACTACGCCAACAGCCCCGTTACCGGAACCAGCGGGCGGCGCGCCGCCGATGCGATGATCCGCTATCAGACCGGACAGCTGAAGCCGCTGCTCAAGATCAACGGCAAGACCGATCTCGGCTCGCAGGGCGGTGCCGGCGACGCGCCGACGGTGTCGATCCCGCTGATCTCGACCGGCGCGCCGAACTGATGCCGCGCGCGGCGGTCCACGCGTGGGCGAGCGCGGCCCGGTGAGCCCGTTGCGCGTCCAGCAGCCTGACAGGCCGGTCCCGCCGTCCGACGGCGCGCTGCGCATCCTGCTGATCGTCGAGCCGGCGACCGCGACGATGCTGGCGATCGTGCCCGAAACCAGTGTGCATCAGCTCAGCATCGAGCGCCGCGGCGTCGCCGCGCTGTCATCGGCGCTGCCCGCATTGCGCCGCGCCGAGATGGTCGTGGTGGAGGTCGATCCGGCGCAGCCCGAGGCGTTGGCGCATTTCGAACGCTTCGCGCGCGAACAGGCCGGTCTGCTGCCGGTGATCGCGGCGGTGCGCGACCTGACCGTCGCCGCCGCGCGCCTGGTGCTGCGCGCCGGGGCGGTCGATGTTTTGTCGCTGCCATTCTCCGAGGGCGAACTGGCCAGCGTCATATCGCAGGCGCGCGCGCAGCTGCGGGCGGGGCCGTCGGCAACGCCAGCGGTTCGCGGCAAGATCGTCGCGTTCGTCGGCGCGATCGGCGGCTGCGGCACGACGGCGCTCGCCACGCAGGCCGGCATCGCATGGTCGGCGACCGCGCGCGTCTGTCTGATCGACCTCGACGTGCAGTTCGGCAACGCCGCGCTCTATCTCGATGTCGGGACCGAACTCGGCATCGCCGACGTGCTCGAGGCGGGAACCCGGCTCGATGTCGAGCTGCTGCGAACGATCGCGCAGACGCATACCTCGGGGCTGAGCGTCGTCGCCAGCCCGCAGGAAATCATGTCGCTCGACACGATCACCCCGGAAAACATCGACAAGCTGCTCAGCCTCGCGGCGCAATCCTATGACATCGTGCTGGTCGACCTGCCGGGCGCATGGACGCCGTGGTCGATGCGCGTCGTCGAGGTCGCCGACCTGACGCTACTGGTCACCGGCCTGTCCGTCCCCGGCATCCACCAGGCACGGCGGCAAAGCGAGATCATCGCCGCGAATGGCTTCGGCGAGCGGCTGCGGGTCGTCGTCAACCGCGTCGTCCAGCCGATGTTCGGCAAGGTCGACCTTGCCGAGACGCAGCTGCTACTCGGTCGCAAGATCGATTATACCGTAGCCAACGACTACCCGACTGTCAGCTCC
>CAXTTR010000331.1:0-3630 GCA_964247215.1 uncultured Sphingomonadaceae bacterium | reverse complement strand
CCTTATACCGATGCTGAGCTCGAGCAGCACGAAGCTAGTTTTTTGGAGAAGTTCAAACACCTGCTGTGATCTTGCTGGACACAAATGCACTTATCCGGCTGATTGACGGTGGGCCCATCCGCAGCACTGCTCGCGAAATCATAACTAAGGCGGCGGATGCAGGCCTGCTTGCCGTGTCTGCGACGTGCGCCTGGGAAATTGGCCTGCTCGAAACGCGAACGGGGCGGAGCCGGACAATTTTCGGCGGTGACGCCCGGAGGTGGTTCCACCGTGCAGTTATTTCCGCGCGGCTGCGAGTCCTGAACTTTGACATCGAGACCGCTTTTGAAGCGACTTACCTGCCTGGCGGGATGCACCGCGACCCATCCGATCGCTGGATAGTCGCCACTGCTCGATTGAACGACGCGACGCTCATCACAGCGGACAGGCGCATCCTCGACTACGCCGCGCTCGGCCACGTTCGCGCCCTCGTTTGCTAACCTCCCTCCACGGCTGGCTCATCCTCGACAAGCCGCTCGGCATTACCTCGGCCGACGGGGTCGCGCGGATCAAGCGGGTGCTGCGGCAGCTTGGGTATCCCAAGACCAAGATTGGTCACGGCGGCACGCTCGATCCGCTGGCCACGGGCGTGCTGCCGATCGCGCTCGGCGAGGCGACCAAGCTTGCCGGGCGCATGCTCGACGCGACCAAGGCGTATCGCTTCACGGTCGCATGGGGCACGTCGACTGCGACCGACGACGCCGAAGGTGCGGTGACGGCGACATCGCCGGTGCGGCCCGACACCGCCGCGATTACTGCCATCCTGCCGCAGTTCACCGGGCCGATCACGCAGACCCCGCCGGCCTACTCCGCGCTAAAGGTCGACGGCCAGCGCGCCTACAAGCTCGCGCGCGCCGGCGAAGTAGTCGAACTGGCCAGCCGCAATCTCGTCATCCACCATCTCGCGCTGCTCGACACCGAGCCCGACGCGGCGACGTTCGAGGTGACCTGTTCGAAGGGCACCTACGTCCGCAGCCTGGCGCGCGATCTCGCGCTGGCGCTCGGCACCGTCGGGCATGTCAGCCTATTACGCCGCACCCGTGCCGGGCCGTTCAGCCTCGACGACGCGATAACGCTGGACAAATTGGCCGGGTTCGCGCAGGACGCGCTGGAACAGGCGGTGCAACCGCTGACTGCAGGGCTGGACGACATCCCGGCTTTCGCAGTCTCGCCCGAAGCGGCGCTCGCCCTCAAACAAGGTCGCGCGCTCCCCGGGCACCCCGCATACCACGGGCTGTATCTGGCGACCGAAGGGCTTGTTCCGGTTGCCTTGGTGGACATCACGTCTGCTGCGATACGCGTCGTGCGCGGGTTCAACCTTTGAACAGGAGACCCCGATGTCGATTTCGATGGAACGCAAGGCCGAAGTCATCGCCGAAAACGCCCGCGGCAACACCGATACCGGTTCGCCCGAGGTGCAGGTCGCGATCCTGACCGAGCGCATCGCCAATCTGACCGAGCACTTCAAGACGCACGCGAAGGACAACCACTCGCGTCGCGGATTGTTGATGCTGGTCAACAAGCGCCGCTCGCTGCTCGACTATCTCAAGAGCCGCGACGAAGCGCGCTACACCGGACTGATCACGAAGCTCGGGCTTCGTAAGTAGCCTTCACTTGCGAAGGCTGTTTCGCATTGGCGGCCGCAATTCTGCGAAGCCGCTCGTAGGCGGCGCACGGCATTGGGGCCGGGCGTCATAGGAAAGACGTAAGACAATGTTCAACATTCACAAACAGGAAGTCATGTGGGGCGGGCGCAAGCTCACCCTCGAAACCGGGCGCATTGCGCGTCAGGCGGACGGCGCGGTGCTCGCCACGTACGGCGAGACGGTGGTGCTGTGCGCCGTCACCGCGGCGAAGTCGGTCAAGGAAGGGCAGGACTTCTTCCCGCTCACCGTCCATTACCAGGAAAAGTTCAGCGCCAGCGGCCGCATCCCCGGCGGTTTCTTCAAGCGCGAGCGCGGCGCGACCGAGGCCGAGACGCTGACCAGCCGCCTGATCGACCGCCCGATCCGGCCGCTGTTCCCGGAGGGCTTTTACAACGAGGTCCTCGTCATCGCGCAGGTGCTGTCGTACGACGGCGAGAACGAGCCCGACATGGTGGCGATGATCGCCGCGTCGGCGGCGTTGACGCTGTCGGGCATCCCGTTCATGGGCCCGGTCGGCGTCGGCCGCGCCGCCTATATCGACGGCGAGTATCTGCTCAATCCGTCGAAGGACCAGATCAAGGCGTCGAAGCTCGACCTCGTCGCGGCGGGCACGCAGGACGCGGTGCTGATGGTCGAGTCCGAAGCGCAGGAGCTGTCCGAGGAGATCATGCTCGGTGCGGTGATGTTCGTGCACAGCCACGCCCAGCCGGTGATCGAGGCGATCATCAAGCTCGCCGAGGCGGCCGCGAAGGAGCCGTGGGAGCTGAAGGCTGCCGACGACATGTCGGCGCATTCGGCCAAGCTCAAGGAGTTGGTCGGGGCCGATATCGATGCGGCCTACAAGATGACCGGGAAGAGCGACCGCCAGCACGCGCTCGCCGCCGCCAAGGCGAAGATGAAGCCGGCGTTCGCCGATCTCGACTCAGCGACGCAGCAGAAAGTCGCCAAGCTGTTCAAGAAGCTCGAGTCGAATATCGTCCGCACCGCGATCCTCAAGGACGGCCGCCGGATCGACGGGCGCGATACCACCACCGTGCGCCCGATCCTTGGCGAAGTCGGCGTGCTGCCGCGCACCCACGGCTCGGCGCTGTTCACCCGCGGCGAGACGCAGGCGATCGTCACCACGACGCTGGGCACCGCCGACGCCGAGCAGATGATCGATGGCCTCGACGGGCTGCGCTACGAGCGCTTCATGCTGCACTACAACTTCCCGCCGTACTCGGTCGGTGAAGTCGGGCGCTTCGGGGCACCCGGCCGCCGCGAGATCGGTCACGGCAAGCTGGCCTGGCGCGCGATCAACCCGGTGCTACCGGCGAAGGAAGCCTTCCCCTACACGATCCGCGTGCTGTCCGACATCACCGAGTCGAACGGCTCGTCGTCGATGGCGACCGTCTGCGGCGCGAGCCTCGCGCTGATGGACGCCGGCGTGCCGCTGGCGCGCCCGGTGTCGGGTATCGCAATGGGGCTGATCCTCGAGGGCAAGGACTTCGCGGTGATCTCCGACATCCTCGGTGACGAGGACCACCTCGGCGACATGGACTTTAAGGTCGCGGGCACGTCGGAAGGCATCACGAGCCTGCAGATGGACATCAAGATCGCCGGCATCACCGAGGAGATCATGCGCGTCGCACTCGCGCAGGCGCATGAAGGCCGGGCGCACATCCTGGCCGAAATGGCGAAGGCGCTCGACGGCACCCGCACCGAGATGTCGGCCCACGCGCCGCGCATCGAGACGATGCAGGTTCCCAAGGACAAGATCCGCGAGATCATCGGCACCGGCGGCAAGGTCATCCGCGAGATCGTCGCCACTACCGGGGCGAAGGTCGACATCGAGGACGACGGCACGGTCAAGATCGCCTCAAGCGATCCGGCGCAGATCGAAGCCGCGCGCAATTGGATCCTCGGCATCACGCAAGAGGCCGAGGTCGGCAAGATCTACACCGGC
>CAXTTR010000330.1:0-3645 GCA_964247215.1 uncultured Sphingomonadaceae bacterium | reverse complement strand
GTATTATTCTCGCTGCGGCGCTCGTGCACCTGCCGCGCCAGCTTCCCAGCAACCCGGCGCTGATGATCGCCGTAAATGCCGGGTTCTGGGCAGGCGCGACGATTGCCGTCGCGGGAGCTTCGGTCGATCTGCTGCGGGCGCTGCCGGTGTTGCTGCTGGTGCTGCCATCGCGCTGGCTGATCGCGCGCCGCGCCGGGGTCGCGGTCAAGGTCGCCGCAAGCTGGCTGATCGCCGTCGCCATCCTTGCTGCGACGCTGCCGATCGTGCCAACGCCGGGGTACGTCGCCGATCACATGGAGTGAGGCTCAGGCGATGCGAAGGTAACGCAGGTACCAGACTTCGTGCCCGTGCCGGCGCGCCTTGAGCTCATAGCGTGTCGGCGGCCAGTCGGCGGGGCGTTGCTGCCAGTCGGCAGGTGCCGCCGCCTGCCAGACGAAGTCGCGTCGCGCCGCCATCTGCATCAACGTCCACCGGCAATAGACCGGGTGATCGGTGCCGATGCGGAACTCGCCCCCAGGTCTAAGCTTGGCCGCGATCGTGTCGAGCGGCCCGGGATTGACGAAGCGCCGCTTGGCGTGGCGGACCTTCGGCCACGGGTCTGGATGCAGCAGGAAAACGCGGTCGAGGCTCGCGTTGGTAAGCCGGTCGAGCACTTCGAGCGCGTCGCCCATGTGCAGCCGGACGTTGGTCAGCCCGCGCGCATCGATGTCCTGCAGCGCGCCGGCGACGCCGTTGAGGAAGGGCTCGCAGCCGATGAAGCCGACCTCGGGGTGCACCGCCGCCAGCGCCGCCAGATGCTCGCCCTTGCCGAACCCGATCTCAAGCCACAATGGGCGCGCGGCGGCATCAGGGGCGTCTCCGAACAGCACCGCAGCGTCGAGCGCTCTGGTAATGGGCACGCTAACTTGCGGCAGTAACGTCTCGACCAGCGCCGCCTGCTCGCCGCGCAGTTTGTGACCCTGACGGCGGCCATACAGCCGCCGCAGCGTCGTCGGATCACCGCTCACGAGGTACGGTCAGACCGCCGCCTTCAGCGCCGCGGCCAAATCGAGTTTCTCCCAGCTGAAGCCGCCCTCGGCATCGGGCTCGCGGCCGAAATGGCCGTACGCCGCGGTGCGCTCATAAATCGCCTTGTTGAGCCCGAGGTGCGTGCGGATGCCCTTGGGGGTCAGGCGCAGCAGCGTCGGTAGCACCGCCTCGAGCTTGTCGTCGCCGACCGAGCCGGTGCCATGCGTGTCGACATAGAAGCTCAGCGGCTCGGCGACGCCGATCGCATAGCTGATCTGGATCGTGCAGCGCCGCGCAAGGCCCGCGCCAACGACGTTCTTCGCCAGGTAGCGGCAGATGTATGCCGCCGAGCGATCGACCTTGGTCGGGTCCTTGCCCGAAAACGCGCCGCCGCCGTGCGGGGCCGCGCCGCCGTAGGTGTCGACAATAATCTTGCGCCCGGTCAGCCCGGCGTCGCCGTCGGGGCCGCCGATCTCGAACAACCCGGTCGGGTTAACGTGGATAGCGTCGTCGCTGGCGGGCATCCAGCCCGCCGGCAGCACGTCCGCCATAACGTCCTTGATATAGCCGCGCAGCTTATGCTGGTCATAGCCCTTGCCGTGCTGCGTCGAGACGACCAGCTGCGTCGCCCGCACCGGGATCTCATTCTCATACTGCAGCGTCACCTGGCTTTTCGCGTCGGGCTCGAGGAACGGGGCTTCGCCCGAGTGGCGCAGCTCGGCCAGGCGCTCGAGGATGCGGTGCGAGTAATGCAGTGTCGCCGGCATCAGCGACGGCGTCTCGTCGCTGGCGTAGCCGAACATGATGCCTTGGTCGCCGGCACCCTCGTCCTTGTTGCCGCTCTCGTCGACGCCCATCGCGATATGGTCCGACTGACCGTGCAGGTGACAGGCGAAGTCGGCGGTCTGCCAGTGGAAGCCGTGCTGCTCATAGCCGATGCGGCGCACGGTGGCGCGGGCGGCGCGCTCGATCTCCTCCATGCTCGGGAACACGTTGGTGTTGCAGCGCACCTCGCCCGCCAGGATGATGCGCTGCGTTGTCACCATCGTCTCGCAGGCGACGCGCGCGACGGGATCGCGGCTGAGAAACAGGTCGACAACGGCGTCGGAGATCTGATCGGCGACTTTATCGGGGTGGCCTTCGGAGACGGACTCACTGGTGAAGAGGAACGAGCTGCGGGGCATGCAAGGAGTCCGTGTCTAGGGCGGGAAGCGCGGACTTACCCGGACGGCGCCGGTCGAGCAAGGGAGATAAGGCTTTCGTTATATGCGTGGACGTGATGCCGACGGGAGCGAACTGACGCAGCTGCGCAATCGCACCGGTGTAACAACCGAGCAGCTGGAGGTCAGCCTCGGTGGCCCGGCGCAGTCGACGCAGATGATCCTGAACCCGTCGGCGGGCTTCCGTAGTTTCTGCTGCCTTGTGTAGAACAGGCCCTTCCCCGTTTCGTCGGGGGAGGGCATCTGCTATCCGGTCTAGCCGCTGCGGCGTGCGACCAGCGTCGCTCCCGCCAGCAACGCCGCTCCGAACACAAACGTCGTCCAGTGCGCCCATCGCGAAAACCATGTCGGCGGCAGCGGCGACGGCAGCGGGGTCGTGACGATGCCCGCGACGCCTTGGCCCAGCGCGCGCACAATCCGCCCGCGCGCGTCGATCATCGCCGAAATGCCGGTCGGGGTAGCGCGCGCGACCGGCAGCCCCTCCTCGATGGCGCGCAGCCGGGCTTGTGCCAGATGTTGCGGCGGGCCGCTCGGGCCGAACCACGCATCGTTCGAGATATTGACGATCCATGCTGGGCGGTTGCCGGCCTCGACGACCTCGCCGGGGAAGATCATCTCGTAACAGATCTGCCCGCCGGCGCTCGGGAAGCCGGGCAGCTTGAGCGTTCGCGGCCCCGGGCCGGCGCGGAAGTCAAACGCGCCGGGAGCAAGCTGGGCCAGCCCGAGCCGGGTCATCAGCGGCCTTGCGGGCACATACTCACCCAGCGGCACCAGGTGCGATTTGTCATAGCGGCCGTGCAGAGCGCCATCGGCGCTGAGCACGTAGAGGCTGTTGGTTTCGGCGACGACCTCGCCGTCGGGGTCATTGCGGCGGTTGTTTCGATCCCGCAGCAGCTTGACGCCGCCGAACAACAGCAGGTCACCAGGACGTAGGACGCTGGCGAGCTGTGCCCTTGCGGGAGCGTCCTCATCGACCAGGGTCGGAACCGCTGACTCCGACCAGATAATCAGCTGGGGCGGGCTCCCGCCAGCGGTCTGCGGTTCGCGGTCCCAGGCTTCGGAGATGCGGCGGCTACGCGCGACGGCAACGCGGCTTAACCGCAGATAACGGGCAAGATGCTCGTTCTCAAGCGCCGGATCCCACTTGCCGCTCTGGCCGATGTTGGGCTGGATGAGATGAACCAACGGTGCGCTGTCAGGAGCGCGAGGCGACGGCGTAGTCGCTGCAGCTATGACTGCAAGCACGACGATCGCGGTTGCCAGCCCGCCGCCTAACCGCCAGGTTCGACGCGCTCTCAATAAAACGAGCGCACCGCCTGCCAGCACCATGAGCCCTGACAGCCCGAGCGCGCCAATCTCAGCAGCCGCCTGCGGAACGCCCGGAACCGGCAGCCAAGCCTCGCCGAGCGGATTCCAG
>CAXTTR010000329.1:0-3678 GCA_964247215.1 uncultured Sphingomonadaceae bacterium | reverse complement strand
CTCGCCGAGCACTGGCTGGCGGCGCTGCCACACCTGCAGTGACGTTGGTCACAGCTGTCTTCAAATCTGTAACTTACGGATCGACCTCGCGGGACAGATGATCGAGGCGATCACGACGCTGCCCGACGAGGCACTGGCGGGCGGGCAGGAGCTGTTGCTCGCGCTCTACGAGTTCCAGGACCCCGAGCTGATCGCGCATTTCGCGGCGCTCAGGGGCAATGCGCACCTGATCCTGTCGAATATGCCGTCGGCGGACACGGCCGCCGGGACCGAGACCGACGACACCTATGCGGACGAGCGCGCGGCGATCAAGGCGGCGGGGGCCGACGTCGTCGACCGGTTCATGCCGAGCGGCCACATCGGGCATAACAAGTTCCAGGTGCTCATCGGAGCTCAAAACATCCCGCAGGCGGCGCTGTTCGGGTCGACCAACATCACCTCGAACGCGCTGTGCGCGCAGACCAACAACACCGTCATCGCGCGCTCGCCCGCGGTCGCGGCGGCGTACATGGCGTATTGGCAGCGGCTCAAGGGCGACACCGTGCCGCCCGGCGACGGCGGCAAGGCGCAGCAATCAGCGAGCTTCCGTGCCGCCAATATCGCGGCGCACGTCACCGGGCTGGCGCTCGAAGACAGCAGCGGCAGCGTCGACATCTGGTTTGCGCCGACGACGCCCGCCAGCCGCGGCAAGGACCACGGCCCGTCCGAGCCGGTGCCGCCCGATCTTGCCGAGGCGTTCGACATCATCGCGAAAGCGCAGCAGGCGGTGGTGTTCCTGCTGTTCGAGCCCGGCCGGCCGAGCGTCATCGACGCCGTCGCCGCGGCGCTCAAGGCCCGGCCGTCGCTGTTCGTCCGCGGCGCGGTCACCGCCGCCGATGCCGCGGGCGAGTTCTACACAGCGGTCAACGGCGGCGACACCAGCGCACCGCCGCCCAAGCGCGCCAAGGGCGATCCGCCGCTGCCCGAGGACTACCGCGTCATCCGCGCGCGCGGCGTCGACAAGAATGACGCGTTCGGCCAGTGGGAGGCCGAGCTCAATCAGGCCGGCCACGCGATCATCCACGACAAGATCGTCGTCGTCGACCCGTTCTCCGACAATTGCGTGGTGATGATGGGCAGCCACAATCTCGGCTACGCCGCGTCGTACAACAATGACGAGAACCTGGTCATCATCCGCGGCCACCGGGCAGTTGCCGAGGCCTATGCGGCCCACTGCCTCGACGTCTACGATCACTACGCCTGGCGCTACTGGCTCGCCAAGGACACTACCACCGCGTGGCATTTCCTCAGCCCTGACGACAAATGGCAGGACAGCTATTTCGACCCGTCCAACCAGCCAAAGTCGGCCGAGCTCAATTTCTGGCTATCCGCGTCGCCCGCCGCCGCTAGCCTGCCGACGCCCGATGAGAGTGCGTCGACGCGCGTCCGGCCGGCGCTGCAGGCCGCGACCGGCGGCGTCAGCCCCGCTGTCGGCCCGCACTCGGCGGCAGTGGCATCCACAGCGCGAAAGCGGCCGGCGAAGAAGATTGTGCGAACTTAGCTGACCCTACCGCGGTTCGGTCATGCTCGCCGGATCGCTTGCCGGGAAGCTCTCGCCGAGCGCTTCGTCCAACGCCGCTTCGCGCTTGTTGCGCTCGACGCTGCCCGCCATGCGCGCCAGCTGCTTGGCGGTCGCCGGCGTCTGGTGCCTCGCCTTATAATCGGCATACGGCATGCCATAGACCCACTCGCGCGCGGCCTCCTTGTCGAGCGGCACGCCTTGCTCGGCGGCGGCCTCGGCAAGCCAGTCGGACAGGCAGTTGCGGCAGAACCCGCCGGTCCCCATCAGCTCGACGTTTTGCACATCGGTGCGCTGACGCAGCAGGTCGGTCAGGCGGCGGAACGCGGCCGCTTCGAGCTTGTCGCGGGTGAGGTCGTCCATATGCTTTTCTCCAAGACTATAATCGGCTTGCCACCTATCACAGCGACGCGGTAGCGGCTGCCGCGACCTCGGGGACGATAGATGACGCTGGCACCACGCCGCCGCAAGGTGAAGATTCTGGCCACGTTGGGTCCGGCGTCGCGGACGCCCGAGATGATCCGCGCGCTGATCACCGCCGGGGCGGACGCGTTCCGGGTCAATATGAGCCACGGTACCCCCGAGGCGCGGGCCGAGCTGATCGCCAATATTCGCGGGCTCGAGAAGGAGCTTGGGCGGCCGCTGACCATCCTCGCCGACTTGCAAGGCCCCAAGCTGCGCGTCGGCAGCTTCGCCGATGGCCGCGTCGAGCTGGTCAAGGGCGCGGTATTCACGCTCGACCTCGACAGCACGCCGGGCGACGCCGTGCGCGTCCAGCTGCCGCACCGCGAGCTGTTCGCGGCGCTGCTGCCCGGTGCGCGGCTGCTGCTCGACGACGGCAAGCTGGTGCTGCGCGTGACCGAAGTCGAGCCGGCGCGGATTGTCACGCGCGTCGAGGTCGGCGGCATGCTGTCGAACAACAAGGGCATCAACGTCCCCGATGTCGTGGTGCCGCTGCCGGCGCTGACGGTCAAGGACCGGGCCGACCTTGCCTTCGCGCTCGATCATCAGGTCGACTGGATCGCGCTGAGTTTCGTCCAGCGGCCCGAGGATGTCGCCGAGGCGCGCGCGCTGATCGGCGGCAAGGCGTCCTTGCTGGCAAAGATCGAAAAGCCCGCCGGGCTCGAGCGGCTGGCGGAAATCCTCGAACTCGCCGACGCGGTGATGGTGGCGCGCGGTGACCTGGGCGTCGAGCTGCCGCCCGAGCAGGTGCCACCGGCGCAGAAGCGCATCGTCGCGATGGCACGCGCCGCTGGCAAGCCGGTGGTGGTGGCGACGCAGATGCTCGAATCGATGATCGTCTCGCCGTCGCCGACGCGCGCCGAGGTTAGCGATGTCGCTACCGCGATCTACGACGGGGCGGACGCTGTGATGCTGTCGGCCGAGAGCGCCGCGGGCGCATGGCCGGTCGAGGCGGTCTCGATGATGGATGCCATTGCCCGCCAGGTTGAAGCCGATCCGCTCTACTATGCGCGGGTGCATTTCACCGAAACGGTAACCGAGCCGACGACGGCGGATGCGATCTCGGCGGCGGCGGCGCAGATCGCGCACACCATCGGCGCGCGGGCGATTGCGTGTTTCACCATCTCGGGCTCGACGGCGCGGCGGGCAGCGCGCGAGCGAGCGTCAGTACCGATTCTGTGCCTGACTCCCGCACGCGCCACGGCGCGCCGCATGGGGCTGGTGTGGGGGGTGCACGCGGTGGTCACCCGCGATGTCCATGCGTTCGAGGAGATGGTGGCGAAGTCGAAGCGCATGGCGCTCAGGACCGGGATCGGGGCAGGGGGCAATTTGCTGGTGCTGATCGCCGGGGTGCCGTTCTCGACGCCGGGGACGACGAACGTGCTGCATGTGGTGCGGCTGACGGGCAAGGAGCTGGAAGGGCATGCGCGGTAAGGGTCAAAGCAGTACCCGCCGCCCCAGCGCAAGCTGGGGCCCATCTCCGGGCAGGGCTGACGCTCGATCGAAGATGGACCCCAGCTTGCGCTGGGGCAGCGGGATGAGATTAGGCAATCTCATCCAATCGCAACACGTTAGAGCGTGGTGACCGCCCCTCCACGTAATGACCGCCCCTCCACCACGCCTGAAGCGGCGCGGTCCCCCTCCCCGAAGGCGGGGAG
>CAXTTR010000328.1:0-3688 GCA_964247215.1 uncultured Sphingomonadaceae bacterium | reverse complement strand
GCCGCCAGCCGGGCGCAGCATGATGCGGGACAGAACCTTGGACGATCACGCCGGCGATAGCGGTTCCACTTCCCTCGGCAGGGGGCTTGCGATTCTGCGCGTGATGAATTCGCTTCCACCCTATGTCTCTCTCCGACAGTTGCACGACGCGACAGGCTTGCCAAAGCCCAGTATCGTCCGGCTGCTGGAACGCTTTATCGCCGAAGGCTATGTTGAAAGGACTAAGAAGCGCGGCTTCTACCGACTGACCTCGGCGATTGCGGAACTTGCCGAAGGCTGGGATCCCGTGTGGGCCGCCGTGGACGCGGTTGAAACATTGCCGGCGCTCCTGGCGAACTATCGATGGCCGGTGGCGATCGGCACACGCGACGGCGACAGCATTCGCGTTCTTTTCAGCACGCGGCTCTCTGACAGTCCTTACTCCTTTCGGCCATCCACCTTTGGCGCAAGAGCGCCGCTCCTGACGTCCGCGATGGGGAAGGCCTATCTCTCTTATTGCAACGACGGCGAACGGTGGCGTGCAGCTGCGGACGTTGCGGGCGCCACTGCCAGGCCCGATACCGTATTGTTCGACATCAACAGAATAGCGGTCGAAACCCGGGCGCGAGGCTATGGTCTGCGCCTCGGCGGAAGAGGCGAGGATACGTCCGTTGCCGTGCCGCTATACGGGGTGCGCCGGGAGCTGATCGGGGTGATTGTCGAGACGAGCTTTGCGGCTGCGACGTCTGCAACAGATTTGGAAAGCTATGCTCGCAGCCTGAGCGCGACCGCAAGCCTGATTGAAGAGGAAATCCGGAAGCTCCAAGCTGTATTCGAGGAGCGAAACTTCAACACGTCGTTCCGGAACGCGGAAAATGGCGACTAGCGATTTGCTCGCCTAAGCCTGGCTGCTTACTAATCCCGTTCCACGCGAAGGCGGATTTCGGGAGTAGCAGAACTTGATCGGGCTGATTGCAACCAGGTGCGTCGTCCCATCGTCGAGGCGATATCCTGGGTACGTATGCGCGGCAGTTCGCGTGGTTGATGTTCGCTCCCCCATGTTCGGCGCCGTGCCCGGCACCAAGCCCAGCGCGGCGCGGGCGAGGGCTGCGGCCTGATGGAGCGTACGCAACAACTACTAGTCCGGCTGCAGCTCGAAGAACTAAACGCGGAGTTCGCCTTTCGCGTGGACCATGGGCCGACAGCAGCAGTTGCTGATCTCTTCACTCCTGACGGCCGCTACGGCCGGGCAGACGGGCCGTTCAGTCAGGGCCAAGACGCGATCCGCGCCACCTACGCTGCTCGGGATGCGCGTGGTGTTCGGACGGCGCGGCACGTCTTCACCAATCTGCGCCTCACCTATGAGGCGACCGACCGGGTTACCGGCACGACGATCCTCACGCTCTTCGCGGAGGATGGTTCGCCCCCGCTACCCGCCAGCATCCTTTCTGTATCAGACTTCGAGGACGTCTATGTCTTGTGTGAGGACAGCCGCTGGCGATACCGTTCACGCACGATCCGGAGCTTGTTTGTAAGCGACCGCGCCCCAGTGCTTCCGCTCGGTATTGGCCTGACGGGAGAGCATGTGTGAATGTTCAGATGAATCTTGCAAGCTTCCGGCGTCGTCTGCTTCGTCGTGACCGGCTGATCGGCGCTTTCGTGAAGACGCCCGCAATCTCGACGGTGGAGATCCTTGGTGGCGCGGGTCTCGATTTCATTATCATCGATCAGGAGCACGCGCCACTCGATCGCGCGGCGATCGACATGCTCGTTCCCGCGGCCCACTGGTCGGGACTGGCACCGCTGGTGCGAATCGGCGGTCCCGTACCGGACGCGATCCTGTCTGCGCTGGATTGCGGTGCCACCGGCGTACTCGTGCCGCATGTCTGCGATGCGTCGCAAGCCAGTGCGATCGTACGTGCAAGTCACTACGGCCCCGGTGGCCGAGGATATTCGAACAGCTCGCGCGCGGCAGGCTACGGCACTGCCAGAACGGTCGACCATCTTGCGGATTGCGCCGAAAGCGTCACCGTGATTGCACAAATCGAGGATCGTGAGGCGCTCGACGACATTGACGGTATTGCCGCAACGAACGGCATCGACGCGCTCTTCCTCGGCTTGGCTGACCTGACCATATCCCTGGGCGAAACGGAACACTCTGCTCCGCTTGTGACGCAGGCCGTTAGCCGGATTGCCAATGCCGCGCGTAAGGCGTGTAAACCGTTCTGCGTCGTCACATCGAGCCGCACCGACGCAAACGCGTTCCTGAAGCTTGGTGCCAGCCTCTTCGTCGTCCTTTCCGATCAGGGCTACCTGCGCAATGGGGCGACGCAGGCTATGCAAGATTTTGGAACGCTCGAGCCGATCCACTTCACAGAGAAAGTGACAGTATGACCTCGCCAACGGTGATGGTAGCCGACGCGAGCGCCCTGGGGGTGCCGGTTGATCGAAGTGCCGGCGAGTGGACCATGATCATGCGCGGGGCAAACTTCGTCGTGGCCGTCCTGGACACGGAGGCTGGGGCCGTGCTGGAGCGGGTCGATCATCCGGATGAATCCATGCTGTTCCTGGCGACCACGTCAGCCCGCGTGACCGCTGGCGGCAAGACGATTGACGCCGAGGCGGAGTCCCTAGTTATCTTGCCCCCCGGAACGAGCTGCATCGAAACGCTTGAGAAAGGGCTTCTCGTACGCATCTTTTCAACGATGGCGCCAGACCTCGCCGAGCTCGCGGAAAACGCGTCGGCGTATGCGAACGGTATTGGTAACTGTGCGCCACTGACTGCTTGGCCGGAGCCAGTCGACGGCTTCCAGCTGCGTCATTACCGCCTCGCCGATTACCCTAACATGGAAGGCTCGGATCTTCGCATTTTCCGCTGCACCAACCTCATGATCAATTTTCTTCGCAGGCGAACCGCTCCCCGCGAACTCGATAAACTCTCGCCTCATTCGCACGTCGATTTCGAGCAGGGTTCGCTGACCGTCGAAGGGCGATTCATTCACCACATCCGATATCCATGGACCGCGGACCTGACCAAGTGGCGCGAAGACAAGCATCTCGAGGTGGGAAGCCCATCCATCACCATCATTCCATGTGAAGTCATCCACACGTCTCGGAATGTTGATCCCAATGCCTGGCTGATCGACATCTTCGCGCCGCCTCGGCTGGACTTTTCGCGTATGCCCGACGTCGTGAAGAACGCTGCTGATTACCCGATGCCGGAAGCCGTAATGACAGGATGAGCGGCGGGGGAGTCACAGGGGAGTGCTGGTTGCCAGCGTGGCGCTCAGGAGAAGAACGAACCGTCTCCATGTTACAATGAAGCGCGATCTACCGGCGGGGGCTGAAGCCGAGTGCTCGAGTGCCCTCTATCCGACAGTCACGATCGGCCGAAAAGGAACATCGCTGCCCATGACTACAATCGCCGACAATCCGCCAGCAAGGAGGTGGCGCTCCGTGGCCAGCTGGACGATCAGAATCGTCCTTGCGCTTGCGTTCTTGGGGTCGGGCCTGTTCAAGTTATCAGGGCGTCCGGAGGTCATCGACGAATTCGCTCGGGTCGGGCTTGGCCAATGGCTGCGCTACGTCACCGCTGCGCTGGAGATTGGCGGTGCCGCCCTGCTAGTGTGGCCCAGGACAGTGGCATTGGGCGCCCTTATTCTGACTGGCATATGTGTTGGCGCATTCTTTGCCCAGTTGTTCAGGCTTC
>CAXTTR010000327.1:0-3691 GCA_964247215.1 uncultured Sphingomonadaceae bacterium | reverse complement strand
AGTCGCGGACGTCGCGCGCCATCGGTCCGGCCTGGTCGAGCGACGAGGCGAACGCCACCACCCCCCAGCGCGAGCAGCGGCCATAGGTCGGCTTGATCCCGGCGATGCCGGTGAACGCCGCCGGCTGCCGGATCGAACCGCCGGTGTCGGTGCCGGTCGCGCCCGCGCACAGCCGTGCCGACACCGCTGCCGACGACCCGCCGCTTGAGCCGCCCGGCACCAGCGGCCGGTTGCTGTCCCGCGCGCGCCACGGCGACACGACGTTGCCGAACGCGCTGGTCTCGTTCGACGAGCCCATCGCGAACTGGTCCATGTTGAGCTTGCCGAGCATCCCCGCACCGGCGGCGAATAGCTTGGCGGTGACGGTCGATTCGTATTCGGGCACGAAGCCCTTGAGGATTGCCGACCCCGCGGTGGTCTCGACGCCCTTGGTCGCGAACAGGTCCTTGATGCCGAGCGGTATGCCCGCGAGCGGCAGCGCTTCGCCTTTCGCCAACGACGCGTCCGCCGCCGTTGCCGCCAACAGCGCATGGTCCGGCGTCTCGACAAGGAAGGCGTTGAGCGACCGTGCCGCCGCAACCGCCTCGATGTGCGCGTGCGCCAGCTCGGTCGCCGAGAACGACTTCGCCCGCAGTCCGGACTGCATCGCGGCGAGCGTCAGATCCGTCAGTGCCGTCATCAGTCGATCACCTTGGGCACCGCGAAGAACCCGAACTCCGCATCGGGCGCATTCGCCAGCACCGCCTCGCGGACGCCGCCGTCGGTGATCACGTCGTCGCGCCAGGCCCGCGTCAGCGGGATGACCGCGGTCATCGGCGCGACACCCGCGGTGTCGACCTCGCCAAGCTGCTCGACCCAGCCGAGGATCGCGCTCAGCTCGGCTGCCAGCGGCGCGACCTCGGCGTCGGCGAGCTTGATGCGCGCGAGATTGGCGATACGCTGGACGGTCGCGGCGTCGACGGACATGCAGTTCTCCGGGGTGAGCGCCGCGCTTAGCATGCGACTTTCAACGCCAGCAAGCGGGGTGGCGCGTGCCCGCCGCGTCGCCCATAAGCGCGGCCATGCTCGCCCGCCGCTTTCTCTGGGTCATCGCGATCCTGATCATGCTCGTTTTCGCCGCCGCGGTCGCCTACCGGCTGTTCGGCGGGCAGCTGTTGCAGGCGGCGCTGGTGCCGCGCACGAGCTTCGCGGCGAGCCCCGTGTCCGAGCCGCCGAATTATCGCCAGGTCAGCGGCTGGCTGGCGCAACCGCGCTTGAATCATCCGGCACGCTGGACGCCGCCCGGCTACCGCGCCGCGCCGCAACCGGGAGCGGTGGTGTTCTTCGTTCCCGACAGTGCCTATTTCGGCAACGACCGTTGGACGATGCCGCTCGCCGACGCCGCCACCGACCAGCGCGCCGCCAGCTTCCTCAAGGCGCAAGCGAGCGTCTTCAATGGCGTCGCCGAGATCTGGGCTCCGCGCTACCGCGCCGCGAGCTTCGCCGCCTCGGTCACCGCGAGCCGCGACGCGACGCTGGCGCTCGACTTCGCCTACGCCGACGTGCTGCGCGCCTTTGACGTGTTCGCCGCACAGGTGCCGTTCGACGCGCCAATCATCCTCGCCGGGCACGGACAGGGGTCGCGCCAGCTGCTGCGTTTGTTGAACGAGCGCGTCGCCGGAGCGCCGGTCGCCAAGCGCATCGTCGCGGTTTACCTGATCGGCTGGCCGGTGTCGGTGCAGGCCGACCTGCCCGCGACGGGCTTCGCAGCTTGCACAGCCCCCGCGCAGACCGGCTGCATCCTTAGCTGGTCGAGCTTTGCCGATCCCGTCGACGCGCGCAGTTTGCGGACGCTGTTCGACGCGAGTCCCGGCCTGACTGGGCAACCGCACCGGGGCACCGCAATCCTGTGCACCAATCCGCTGACCGGCAGTGTCACCGTGCAAGCGCAGCCGCCGGCGCGTAATATCGGCGCGCTGGTCCCCGATACGCAGACGCTGGTGCCGCACGGCATCGGCGCGCGCTGCCTGCCGTCGGGCGTGCTGTCGATCGGCCCGCCGCCGGCGCGCTTCGGCGAGTTCGTGCTGCCGGGCAACAGCTATCATTTCTACGACTACCAGCTGTTCTGGGCCAACCTCCGCGCCGATGCCGAAGCGCGCGTCGCAGCCTTACCCACGGTGCATGCCGGCCAGGCCCAGCTGCAGCCGATTTCCGAAACCGAAGAGTGATCACGCTCGAACCGCGCGCCTTCCGCGACGCGCTCACCGATGGCGGGCGTCTTGCCGGGTTCGACGTCGGCACCAAGACGATCGGCATCGCGACCTGCGACGCCAGCTGGAGCTTCGCCAGCGCGCACTCGACGATCATCCGCACCAAATTTACCCCCGACCTCGCCCGCCTGCAGACGATGCTCGCCGCCGAGCGCATCACCGGCATCGTCATCGGGCTCCCATTGAGCATGGACGGCAGCGACTCTCCGCGCACGCAATCGGTGCGCCAGTTCGCCAAGAGCGTCGAAATCCCGCTCGCGCGGCCGGTGCTGTTGTGGGACGAACGCTGGTCGACCGTCGCGGTCGAGCGCGCCATGATCGACGCGGACCTGAGCCGGGCGAAGCGACATGCGCTGGTCGACAAGCTGGCCGCGGCGCATATTCTGCAGGGGGCGATCGACGCCCTGATGCACGTGATCTAGCCCTCGCCCGTCCTTATGGGAGAGGGGCAGCAGGCAGCGGCGTCCCTGTCGGGAGCACACTACCCGGCGCCACCATCGGATTGACGTTCACCCCGCTCGCCCCCGGCATCCCTGGGAACTTCGGCCACAAATTTGCCGCGAGCGCGTCGATGCTCGGCGGGCGCTTGTCGTCGCGCAACTGGTACATCCAGTAATTGCGCAGCACGACCTCGACGTAATGGCGCGTCTCGCGGAACGGGATCGATTCGATGAACAGCAGCGGATCGCCGTTGTCGCGCAGCGTCGCGTTCCAGCGCTGCACCGAGCCGGGCCCGGCATTGTACGCGGCGATTACCTTGGGCAGCAGCCCGGCGGTCCACGGCGTGTCGCGAAGATATTCGAGGTACGACTGCCCGAGCTCGATGTTGAAGCTCGGGTCGCCGGGGTCGAGCGGCGGCAGCGCGGTACCGCTGACATCCGCCATGCCCAGCGGTGCGGTCGAGCCTTGCGCCATTTGTCGCTTCACCACCGCCGCGGTGCCGGGCATGATCTGCATGATGCCCTTCGCGCCGGTCCGCGAGGTCGCGCGGGTGATGAAGTTGCTCTCCTGCAGCGCGTGCGCGAAGACCAGTGCGCGGTCGACGCGCCAGCCGCGAACGGGCGTCCACTCGGGAGCCGGGTAGCGCGCCGACAGCGGCGCGGTACCGCCGAGCGGCGGATGCTGCGCCAGCCAGTATTGCGTCGCCGGCAGGTTGAGCTTCGCTGACAGCCGCAGCAGCGGCTCGTAATCGGTGATGTCGGTAGTGGCGCCGAGATACTTCAGCTCGCGGTCGGCGAGCCCCAGCTGCCCGATCTCGACAAGTGCTGCGGCGCGGTGCGCGCCGGCAACGCTGGCGAGGTGGTTCCAGTCGGCGGTGATGAAGTCGGGCTCGGTCCAGTCGAGCGGGGCTTTAAGGCCGAGCGCGCGCTCGGCGAGCAGCCCATAAAAGGTTGTCGGAACGCGTGCCGCTTTCTGCAGCCGCGGCGTGACGAGGTCGGGGC
>CAXTTR010000326.1:0-3723 GCA_964247215.1 uncultured Sphingomonadaceae bacterium | reverse complement strand
GTACGGGCGAGTTCAAATCATGCCTGCCCGCACTGCGCCCGGTGCATCAGCTTCGCGTCCGCCAGAACCAGCGCGAGCATCGCCGCCGCCACTGGAGCGGCACGGATGCCGACGCACGGATCGTGACGGCCTTTGGTGACGATGTCGACGGCGTTGCCGTCGCGGTCGATCGTCTCGACTGGCGTCAGGATCGACGAGGTCGGCTTCAACGCCAGCCGGACGACCACCGGCTGGCCGGTCGAGATGCCGCCCGCGGTCCCGCCACTGTGATTGGACAGGAACACCGGGCGGCCGTCTGGTCCGGGCCGCATCGCATCGGCATTGTCCTCACCGCGCAACCGGGCAGCGGCGAACCCATTGCCGATCTCGACGCCCTTGACGGCGTTGATGCTCATCATTGCGGCAGCCAGCTCGCTGTCGAGCTTGGCGTAGACCGGGGCTCCCCAGCCGGCCGGCACTCCCGTGGCGACGCACTCGACGACCGCGCCGAACGACGAGCCTGCCTGGCGCGCGGCGTCGAGCGCTGTCTCCCACTCGGCAGCGGCAGTCGCATCGGGGCAAAAGAACGGGTTTCGCGCGGTCTCACCGGCGTCGAACCGTGCACGGTCGATAGCGATCCCACCGAGTTCGACGAGGTAAGCGGTGATCGTCACCTCGGGGATGACCAGCCGGGCCACTGCCCCCGCCGCCACCCGCGCCGCGGTCTCGCGCGCCGACGAGCGCCCGCCGCCGCGCGGGTCGCGTAGGCCGTACTTCGCGACATAGGCGTAATCGGCATGACCGGGCCGGTAGCTTTGCGCGATGTCGCCATAATCCTTCGAGCGCTGGTCGACGTTGTCGATCATTAGCTGGATCGGCGTGCCGGTGGTCCGGCCCTCGTGGGTGCCCGACAGGATGCGGACCTGGTCGGGCTCGGCGCGCTGCGTGGTGAAGCGCGACGTGCCCGGGCGGCGCTGGTCGAGGTACGGCTGGATGTCGGCTTCGCTGAGGCTGAGCCCCGGCGGGCAGCCGTCGACGACCGCACCCAGCGCGGGGCCATGCGACTCGCCCCATGTGCTGAAACGGAAAGCGTGGCCAAAGCTGTTATAGCTCACGTGTCGTGAACCGGGCGATGGCTCGCGGCTGTATGACGGTTGCTCATGATACCCGCGCTGGCTTATCCGAGCGCTGTCCGAGGCGCAACGAGTGACGATCGACACCGAAGGTTGCGCGCGGCAGTCAGGGCTGGCAGTCAGGCGGTGTCTCGCTTTAATTGCCAAGGCCACATGATGAAGTCTGTCCTGACCGCGTTCGCGCTGCTGCTGACCACCACCGCTTATGCCGCGCCCGCCATCATCGATGAAGCGGCGCTCAAGCACGACACGCAGGTGCTGTCGTCGGACGCGTTCGAGGGTCGTAAACCAGGGACGCCGGGCGGCGACAAGGCGGTCGCTTATATGATCGAACGCTTCAAGGCGGTCGGGCTCAAGCCGGGTAACCATGGTGGCTGGACGCAGGACGTGCCGATGGTGTCGAGCACCGCCGACCCGGCACTGACGCTGACGATTGCCGGGGCCGCGACGCCGCTGGTATTCCGGCAGAAGGACGATGTCGTGCTGTGGACCAAGCGCCAGGTCGACCGCGCTGTCGTCGCCAACTCGGACATCATCTTTGCGGGCTATGGTATCGTCGCGCCCGAGCGCGGCTGGAACGACTATGCGGGAATCGACGCGCGCGGCAAGACGGTTATCGTGCTGGTCAACGACCCCGACTGGCAGACGCCGACCGAGACCGGGCGGTTCGACGGGCGGCGGATGACCTACTACGGCCGCTGGACCTACAAGTACGAGGAAGCGGCGCGGCAGGGCGCGGCGGCGATCATCATCGTCCATGAGACCGAGCCGGCGGCGTACCCGTTCCAGGTCGTCGTTAACTCGAATACCGGGACCAAGATCGACCTCGACATTCCGGCCGAGGCCGCGAAGCGCGCGATAGTCGAGGGCTGGATGACACAGGACGCAGCCCAGAAGCTGTTCGCCGCGGCGGGCAAGGACTTGGGCGCGCTGACCAAGGCGGCGCAGACGGCCGGCTTCCGCGCGGTGCCGCTCGGGCTCACAGTGTCGACAACCTTCGCCAACACGCTGGTGCACTCGAAATCGTACAACGTCGTCGGCATCCTGCCGGGAGCCAAGCGCCCCGACGAGCTGGTAATCTGGACGGCGCACTGGGACCATTTCGGCCATTGCCCGGCGGACGCGACCGGCGACGACATCTGCAACGGCGCGCTCGACAACGCCAGCGGCTCGGCCGCGCTGATCGCGGCCGCCGACGCGCTGGCAAAGGCCCCGCGGACGGCGCGGTCGCAGCTGTTCGTCTCGGTAACCGGCGAGGAGCAGGGGCTGCTCGGCTCGGATTATTATGCGTCGAACCCGGTCTACCCGCTGGCGAAGACGGTGGGCGGCATCAACATGGACGGCATGAACGTGCTGGGGAAAACGCACGACGTCATCCTTGTAGGGCCGGGCAAGTCCGAACTCGAACCGATCTTCATCAGCGTCGCCAAAGCGCAAGGCCGGACGGTGTCGCCCGAGCCAAGCCCCGAGAAGGGCGGCTACTACCGTTCGGACCATTTCAGCCTGGCAAAGCGCGGCGTGCCGATGCTCGACGTCGAGAGCGGGCTCGATATCATCGGCAAGCCCGCCGGCTACGGTCAGGCGATGGCCGACGACTATACCGCGAACCGCTACCACAAGCCGTCGGACCAGTACGACCCGAAGTGGGATTGGAGCGGCGCGGTGCAGGACCTGCAGGCGTACGTCGAGGTCGCGACGATCCTCGGCAACTCCAGTGCCTGGCCAAACTGGTACAAGACCGCCGAATTTCGCGCCGCCCGCGATGCGTCGCGCGCCGGTACCGCGGCCGGCGGCGGTCGGCCATGACCGCGCGCCAGCCTGCCGAGTGGATGCTGCACGCCGCGACCTGGACCGCGTGGCCGAGTCATCCAGAACTGTGGGAGGATGACCTTGAACCGGCGCGCGCCGAAGTCGCGGCACTCATTCGCGCCATCGCGGCGGGCGAGCGCGTCGAGTTGCTGGTCGCGGACGAGGCGGCGGAGGCGAGCGCGCGGGCCATGCTCGGCGGACTCGATGTCAGCTTTCACCGGCAGCGCTTCGGCGACATCTGGCTGCGCGATACCGCGCCGCTGTTCCTGCAGTCGCCCGCGGGTCCGGCAGCGGCGGCGTTCCGTTTCAACGGCTGGGGCGGCAAGTACGTGCTCGACGGCGACGCCGAGGTGGCGGTCTATGTCGCGCAGGCGGCAGGCGTCGGGCTGGCGCGGCACGACTGGGTGCTCGAAGGTGGCGCGATCGAGTGCGATGGCACCGGGTTGTGCGTCACCACCGAGGGGTGCCTGCTCAACCCCAACCGCAATCCGGGGATGGACCGGCTAGAAGTCGAATCGCACCTGCGCCGCGACCTTGGGCTCGACCGCGTGCTGTGGCTCGGCGAGGGGCTGACAAACGATCATACCGACGGTCATGTCGATAATCTCGCGCGGTTCGTTGCGCCCGGCGTGCTCGCGGTACCACTGGCGAGTGACGCTGCCGACCCCAACCGCGATGTGTACGACGACGCTGCCGAACGCGCGCGTGACTTCGGGCTGGAAGTCGTGCGCGTGCCGTCGCCCGGCCCGGTCGAGGTCGACGGTGAGCTGGTGCCTGCTAGCACGATGAACTTCTACATCGC
>CAXTTR010000325.1:0-3729 GCA_964247215.1 uncultured Sphingomonadaceae bacterium | reverse complement strand
ATCAATATCCCCGTCGCCAGCACCAGCGCACCGCCGAGCATGACCTTGGCCGCCGCCGACAGCGGCGGTGTGTCCATGTATTTCCACTGGATCCACGCGATCGTCAGTAGCTCGATGACGACGACGACGCCTGCAACGATCGTCGCGGTCATGAAGTCGGAGATCATGTACGGCAGCGTGTGCCCGATGCCGCCGGCGATCGTCATCAGCCCGCAGACCAGCCCGCGCAGCAGCGGTGTGCCGCGCCCCGACAGCTTGCCGTCGTCGGCAAGCGCTTCGGCGAAGCCCATCGAGATACCCGCACCCAGCGACGCCGCCAGCCCTACAAGCAGCGCATTGTGCGAGCTGTGCGTCGCGAATGCCGCGGCGAACACCGGCGCCAGCGTCGACACCGAGCCGTCCATCAGCCCGACGAGTCCAGGCTGGATGACCTGCAGTATGAACCGCTTGCGGCCGCTCTCGTCCTCGGCATCGCGTGCCTCGCCAGGTAGCCGGTGCGCCTCGATCGTGCCGGCGGTGTGCTCGTGCCCCGCTTCAGCTGCGGCAAGATCACCGAGCAGCTTGCGGACTGCCGCATCCGAGGTGCGGTCGGCAGCCGCGATGTAGAAGCGCCGCGCATCCTGCTCCATCGCCTGGACATGCTTGCGGACCGCATCGGCGGGCGATGGACCCAGCCGCGGACGTCCTGCCGCCGGACCAGCGGGATGTGGTTGCCGAACCGCTTCGAGAACAGGTCGATCAGGCTGCGGCGGTGCTCGTTCTCCTCCGCCGCCATGTCGGAGAACATCCGCGCGCTGTCGGGATAATCGGCGGTCAGCTCGTGCGCGAAGTCGGCGTAGATGCGCCCGTCCTCCTCCTCGGCGGAGATCGCCAAGGCAAGAAGCTCGCGTTCGTCGAGGTCGTTGAAGCTGCGCATGCCGCTCCCCTAACCGGTCTCCCCCCGTGGTCAACATGCAACATCGCCACCGGCCATGATGCTGCGTTGCAAACGCTGGAGGCCCGACCGGGAATCGAACCCGGGTACACGGATTTGCAGTCCGTTACGTCACCACTCCGCCATCGGGCCGCGTCGGCGCTTGCGGCGGGTTGCTTAGCCATAACGCTTGGCGACTGCAACCTTGCTCGCTAAGCCCAATGCTCTCTTCGGCAGCTGCTCCTCGTTTTGGCTGTTGCCAGCCAGCTGTATTATTCATATAGATCACCAATGATCGACATCTAGGGCCCGTTCACGATGTTCAACGCCAGTTCCGAATTGCTGCGCACCGCGATGGTCGACCGCCAGCTGCAGACCGCCGGCGTCAACGACCCGGCGCTGCTCGATGCCTTCCGGCAGGTGCCGCGTGAGCGCTTCGTGCCCACCGCCAAGCGCAGCATCGCTTATACCGACGCGGCGATCGAGCTCGCGCCCGGGCGCTGGCTGATCGAGCCGATGAGCCTTGGGCTGCTGCTCAATCACGCGCAGGTGCGTCACAGCGACCGGGTGCTGATCGTCGGCGCAGGCAGCGGGTATAGCAGCGCCATCGTCGGACGGCTTGCCGAGCGCGTGACCGCGCTCGAAAGCGATGCGGCGCTGGTCGGAATGGCGCGAGCGAACGGCGTTCGCGTCGTCGAGGGGTCGCTCGTTGACGGCTACGCTGCCGAGGCACCTTATGATCTTGTCCTCGTCGACGGCGCGATAGCGACGGTACCCGACGCCTTGCTGCGCCAGCTCGCGCCGGGCGGACGGCTCGCGGCGGTCGTCGTCGGTGATGACGGCGTCGGCCGCGTCACGGTCGGCACCTACGTCGCCGGAAATTTTGCCGGAACAAGCTTTATCGAGGCCGGTGTCCACCTGCTGCCGGGCTTCGCCCGCGTACCGCAGTTCGTGTTTTAGGCGAGCGGCTTTGCGGGGGGCCACTAGGGTGCGAACGGATCAGCGAAGACGCGCGCTGGCAAGAACAGCCGGTGCGGCCTTGCTGCTGTATAACGGCACCGCCTCCGCCGACACGCTTGCCGACGCGCTTGCCTCGGCTTACGCCAACAACCCCGACATCACCGCCGAGCGCGCCGTCGTGCGTCAGAACGATGAAGGCGTGCCGCAGGCGCTCGCCGCCGGCCGCCCCGGGGTCGGCGTCAACGTCAGCGAGCAGCAGAGCGGCAGCGGCGGCTTCGTCGACGCCGGCCGCGTCTTTCAGAGCCAGCTCGCGGTCACCCAGTCGCTCTATCGCGGCGGGCGCACGCGGGTCGCGGTCAGCGCCGCCGAGAACCGCATCCTCGCGGCGCGCGCCCGGTTGCGCGCCACCGAGAACACCATCATGGTCGATGTCGTTACTGCTTACTCGGATGTGCTGCGTTATGCCGAGCTGGTCAATCTGAACGCCAATCAGGTCAAGGTGCTCGAGCGCGAGCTGCAGGCGAGCCGCGACCGCTTCGAGGTTGGCGACCTGACCCGCACCGATGTCGCGCAGTCCGACGCGCGGCTGGCGAACGCGCGCAGCCAGCTGCAAGTCGCACAGGGCCAGTTGGCGACGGCGCGCAATGCCTATATGCGCGTCGTCGGGCGTCCAGCCGAGGACTTGCAGCCGGTGCCGCCGCTGCCGCCGCTGCCGAATACCAGCGGGCAAGCGGTCGACCTCGCCAACATCAACAACCCCAATCTGCTCGCGGCGCGCTATGACGAAGCGGCGGCGCGCTACGATGTGACTTCGATCGAACGGCAGCGGCTGCCCACCCTCGGTGTCAGCGCCGGCGCGGGTTATAGCCTGTACAGCGGCGGCGCTAGCGGGGCGAACTCGTTCACCAGCGTCGCCCCGCCCGGTACCTCATTCGGTTTCTTTGCGCAGAGCGCGACGGTGCAGGCCTCGATCCCGCTCTACCAGGCCGGTCAGGTCGGCTCGCAGATCCGGCAGGCGCAGGAGCGGCGCAACGAGCTTCTGTCGACGATCGGCTCGGTTGGGCGGCAGGTCGCCGAGAGCGCCACCAACGCCGTCGTCAGCCTGCAGACCTCGCGCGCGCTGATCCAGTCGTCGCAGGTCGCGGTCGATGCCAACACGCTGGCGCTCGAAGGCGTCAAACAGGAAAACCAGGTCGGCAGCCGAACAGTACTCGAAGTGCTCAATGCCGAGCAGGAGCTGCTGCAGACCCGCGCCAACCTCGTCAGCGCCCGCCGTGATGAGTATGTCGCCGGTTACAATCTGCTCGCCGCGGTCGGTCAGGCCGAGGGCGACGCGCTCGGCGTCAGCACCGACACCTACGACCCGGCCGCAAATGCCCGCGCGGTCCGGCACAAGTGGAACGACTTCGACCAGAACCCCAGCCCGCCGCCGCTGCCGCTGCCCGACCCCGGGCTCGCCAGCCGCTCGGTACCGATCGGACCGCCGCGATGACCGAACCCGCCGCCCCGCCGCTCGACGACATCATGGCCGCGATCCGCCGCGCCGTGCAGGATGGACCGGCGCTGCCCGATCCCGAAGCGCCGGGGCAGGGGGGCGCGGTGCCAGCCGCCGCGGTTGCAGCGGTTGCAGCCGTGCCGCTGACCCCGGCGCTGACGGTCGAGCAGCTCGTCCGCAGCCTGCTCGAACCGCAGTTGAAGGCGTGGCTCGATGCCAATCTGCCCGAACTGGTCGAGCGGCTCACTCGCGCCGAGATCGCGCGGTTGACGGGGCACTGAGTGCCCGGCCCGGCGTGGCAGGCGGCGGGCCTGCTGATCCTGTCGAACCTGTTCATGACCGCCGCGTGGTATGGCCACCT
>CAXTTR010000324.1:0-3741 GCA_964247215.1 uncultured Sphingomonadaceae bacterium | reverse complement strand
CAGCCGCACCGCGACCTCGACCGCCGCGGCACCTTCGGCCAGTCCTGCATGCGGCGTCTGGGCCAACGCGGCGGTGCAAGCCCGCTCCGCAAGCGCGGCCCAGTCGGTGCCGGTATCCCATGCCCCCGCGGCGACGTTGGTCTCGACGATCAGCATCTAGCCATCCTGCGGCGGGCCCTCATACGCGTCGACGATGCGCCCGACGATCGGGTGGCGGACGACATCGCGCGACGCGAAGCGGATCGTCGCGATGCCCTCGATGCCGTCCAATTTGCGCACTGCGTCGGCGAGCCCCGATTGCGACGGATTGGGCAGGTCGACCTGGTTCGGGTCGCCGCATACCACCATCCGCGAGCCTTCGCCGAAGCGCGTCAGGAACATCTTCATCTGCAGTGGCGTGGTATTCTGCGCCTCGTCGAGGATGATGAAGGCGCTTGCCAGCGTCCGCCCGCGCATGAACGCCAGCGGCGCGATCTCGATTTCGCCGCTGCTCAACCGCCGCTCGACCTGCTCGGCGGGCAGCATATCGTAGAGCGCGTCGTAGAGCGGGCGCAGGTAAGGATCGACCTTGTCCTTCATGTCGCCGGGCAGGAAGCCGAGCTTCTCGCCCGCCTCGACCGCGGGGCGCGACAGCACCAGCCGGTCGACCGATCCCGCCACCAGCTGCGCCACCGCCTGCGCCACGGCGAGGTAGGTCTTGCCGGTTCCCGCCGGACCGAGCGCGAAGATAATGTCGTCGCGCCCCAACGCCTCCATGTAGCGCAGCTGCGTCGCGGTGCGCGGCGCGATCGTCTTGCGCCGCGTGCGGATCACCATCGTCTGGTCGAGGCTGCTGCCCGCCGGGCTCAGCCCGACAAGCGACGGGGTCAGGTTCATCGCCACCGCGCCGGTGATGTCGCCGCGGTTGAGCTGGCCGCCGTTCGCCAGCCGGTCATACAGCCCGGTCAGCACGTCCCGGGCGCGCGCCGCGGCTTCGGCCTCGCCCTCGATCATCACGGTGTGGCCGCGCGCGCTCAGATACACGCCGAGCTCGTGCTCGATGACGATGAGGTTCTCGTCGTGCTGGCCGAACAGCGCCTGCATCAGCGCCGGGCGGTCGAACTCGAGCGGGATGCGGACGCGGTCGATGCCGTTCGCGCTCTTGCCCGGCGGCAGCGAAGATTTGGGCTGCGGCGCTGAGCGCGTGGGCATACGCGGCGGAGTTTTCTTGACCATTCAGGCGGCCAGCGCGGGCGCGAGCAGCACGCCACCGACGCTGTTGGGCTGCGCGTCGTTGAGCTCGACAGTGGCAATGTCGCCGATGTTCAGCCCCGGCGAGGTGACGAACACCGATTGCAGCCACGGCGACTTGCCGATCAGCTGCCCCGGCTTGCGCCCGGCGCGCTCGAACAGCACCTCGCAGCGCCGCCCGACGGTCGCGCGGTTAAACGCCAATGCGCCGCGTCCGATCACGGCCTGCAATTCGGCGAGCCGCTCGTCCTTGACGCTTTCGGGCACCTGGTTCTCCATGATTGCGGCGGCAGTACCGGCGCGGGGACTGTATTTAAAGCTGTATGCCTGAGCGTAGCCGACGCGGTCGACGAGCGCGAGGGTGGCGGCAAAATCGGCATCGGTTTCGCCAGGGAAGCCGACAATGAAGTCACTCGACAGTCCGATGTCGGGACGGGCAGCGCGCAGCCGGTCGAGCGTGCGGAGATAGCTGTCGACGGTGTGCGCGCGGTTCATGCGCTTGAGCAGCGGGTCCGACCCCGCCTGTACCGGCAGATGCATGAACGGCATCAACTGCAGGATTTCGGCATGCGCGGCGATCAGCGCGTCATCGACATCGCGCGGGTGCGAGGTCGTGTAGCGCAGCCGCCGCAGCCCGGGCAGCGCCGCGATACGGCCGAGCAGTGTCGCAAAGCTGGTCCGGCCGTCGCCGCCGTTCCACGCGTTGACATTCTGCCCAAGCAGCGTCAGCTCGCGCGCGCCGCCCGCGATCAGCGCACGTGCCTCGTCGAGTAATGAGGCGAGCGGGCGCGAAACTTCGGCCCCGCGGGTGTAGGGGACGACGCAGAAGGTGCAGAATTTATCGCATCCTTCCTGCACCGTCAGGAAGGCGCTCGCCGGAGTCGAAGCCCGGCGGCGCGGCAACACTTCGAATTTCGAGGCGAGCGGCATGTCGATGTCGATCGCGCGGCCACCCATGCCAGCGTTGCGCAGCATCGCGGGCAGGCGGTGATAGGCGTTCGGGCCAACCACGACGTCGACATTGGGCGCGCGGCGGACGATCTCGGCACCCTCGGCCTGCGCGACGCAGCCGGCGACAACGACCACCGGCTTGACGCCCGAGGCACGCCGCGCCGCCTTGAGGCGCCCGATATCGGAGTAGACCTTCTCCGCCGCTTTCTCGCGGATGTGGCAGGTGTTGAGCACGACAATGTCGGCACTGGCCGAATCAGCCGCGGCAGTCAGCCCGCCGGCCTCGAGCAGCTCGCCGATGCGCTCCGAATCATAGACGTTCATCTGACAGCCGAAGGTCTTGACGAAGTAGCTTTGCGTCACGGGTGCCGGATTCTCGTTGCTGGACGGTGAAGACATAATCGATGCCGGCTGATTAGTCATCCGGCGTGTCAGTATGACCATCGCCCGCTTGGCCGCGCATAATCGCCTGGCCGCGCATCATCGCCTGATAACTTTCGGCAATAATGTCATGACAGTGCTGCGCCATCGCCTTGCGGTCCGTGAAGTCACCGGCGCGTACGGCAGGGTGGAAGCGCAGCTCGGCGCGAACCTTGCCGAGCGACATGAAGGCGATCGCGTGCGGCCACAGCTGCGTGTCGCCGATCCATGCGATATCGGGCAGCCGCTCGCGCGTGATCGGCAAGCCGTTGAGGCGGGTATAGGCGATCGTCACCGGCTGGATCAGGAAATCCCCGGTGCCCGGACCCTGCAGCGCGGCGAACAGCGACGACTTGAACGGCAGCACCCCGACGCCGTCGCTATTGGTACCTTCGGGGAACAGGATGACATTCTCGCCCGCCGCCAGCCGTTCGACAATTGCCGAGCGTGCTTCGCCCGCGCTTTGCCGCCGGTCACGCTCGACGTAGACGGTGCGGCTGAGACCGGCGAGCCAGCCGATCATGCCCCAGCCGCCGACCTCGGACTTTGCCACGAACGATGCCAGCATGCGGCTGCCGAGCACCGGGATGTCGGCCCATGACAGATGATTGGCGACGTACAGCACGCCGCCGTGCCGCAGTTGGCGGCCGTGGACGGTGACGTGGATGCCGAGCGCGCGGGCCAGCGCCTTGTGGAAAAGCCACGGCAGCCGCGGGCGGCTGCGCGGCGAAAACCGCCGCATGACCAGCTCCATCGGCACGATCACGCCCGCCGCCGCAGCCGTGCCGAGCAGCGTCTTGGCAGGACCGAAGCGGTGGCCGCGATGGGCAGCCTCGCGCCGCGGGCGGGCCGGAGGCTTGATCCGAATGTTCAGCGCGAACTATCGGGATCGGGGCGGGTCGCGGGTACCGCGTACAACTCCATCCGGTGATCGACGAGCCGATAACCGAGGCGGGCGGCGATACGGCGTTGCAGGTCCTCGACTTCGGCATCGTGAAATTCGACGACCCGACCGCTCTCGATGTCGATCAGATGATCATGATGCTCGTCCGGAACCGGCTCATAGCGCGACCGGCCATCGCGGAAGTCGTGACGTTCGAGGATGCCAGCCTCCTCGAACAGCCGCACGGTGCGGTACAC
>CAXTTR010000323.1:0-3756 GCA_964247215.1 uncultured Sphingomonadaceae bacterium | reverse complement strand
CCCCCGACAGCGTCGGCATGGGCGCGTCCAACCTCGTGCTCGGCAAGCATTCGGGCCGCGCCGCGTTCAAGCAAAAGCTCGGCGAACTCGGCTATGTGCTGACCGACAACGAATTCGGCGACGCGTTCAAGCGCTTCAAGGACCTCGCCGACGCGAAGAAAGCCGTGTGGGACGAGGATATCGTCGCACTCGTCGATGACGAAGTGCTGCGCGGCCATGATGCGATCCAGGTCACCGAGGTCGAGGTCTATTGCGGCAGCCACGGCCCGCAGCGCGCTATCCTGACGCTGTCGATCGACGGCGTCGAGGCGACCGCGGCGGTGCGCGGCAACGGCCCGGTCGACGCGCTGTTCGCCGCCATCCGCAAGCTCGTGCCGCACGACGGCGCGACGCTCCAGTTGTACCAGGTGCACGCCGTCACGCAGGGCACCGACGCGCAGGCCGAGGTCAGCGTGCTGCTCGCCGAGGACGGCCGGACCGTGCGCGGCACCGGCGCGCACGTCGACACGCTGGTGGCGAGCGCGCGCGCCTATGTGAACGCGCTCAACAAACTGGTGGTCAAGCGCGGCCGCAGCGCGCTGGCGGGTCTCGAAGCAGCGGGGTGAGGTGCGCGTCGAGCGCCGCTATTAGGGCGTCGAGGTCGGGGAGCGCATCGAGTTCGGCGGCGCTGAGCAGGATGTCGAACGCGCCGTCGTGGTCGAGCGCGATCAGCGGGAGCGGCTGGGTCGCGTCGGCAGGGAAGGCCGTGCGGAAGTCCGGACGGTGGTAGAAAGTGACCGGATACGGCAGTGTCTTCAGATACGCCCGCCAGCGTGGGGCCATCGTCAGAGCGCCGTAGGTGACGGCGCACAGGCTGCACGGGTAGGTGCCGGGCGAACGACCTTGTGAATACTGTCGAGCAGTCCAGCGGCGATCCCGGCATTGGCATTGTAGACGAGCAGCAGGCGGGTCACTCGAACGCCACACCGAGCCGCTGAGCGGCGGCGGCAAGCGCTTTGTCAGTGCTCCACAACCGCGCCTCCGGCGTCAGCCGCGCCGATGCAAGGAGGTGAAGGTCGAAGAAGCTCAGTCCTAGCCCGTAAAGCTTGTGAGCCTCGATCATCTGCAATACCAGATAGTCGCGGGCCGATATCGCGCGCGGCAGGCGTTGCAGGCGAGCTCGCAGTTCGGTCCGGTCCTTCAGGCTGCCAGCCGCAATCTCACCGATCACAAGCGGATGCATCAGGATTTGTTCGGACCGTAGTCTGTCTACCAGCTCTTTGTTGCCGTGTCGCAGATGTCCGATCCAAATTGACGTGTCTGCAAGGATCATTCGCTCCAGTACCGTTTGCGTGGACCAGCCTCAGCATCAGGCTGAGTGCCGCCCATACGTGCGAGCTGGCGCGCCGCTTCGCGCTCGACCAACGCCGTCAGCGCCGCATTCACCAGAGCAGATCGTTCCTTAATTCCACTGAACTCGGTCGCTGTCGCGACGAGATCGTCATCCATCGTTATGGTTGTACGCATAACAGGTTCCTTCGCATCCAACTTAGCATCATTCGATGCACAATTCCATGCCTCATCGCCGCCCGAACAGCTTCTCCAAATCGCCTTTCGCCAGCTTCACCCACGTCGGACGCCCGTGGTTGCACTGGCCCGAGTGCGGCGTCACCTCCATCTCGCGGAGCAGGGCGTTCATCTCGGCGACCGACAGCGCGCGGCCCGCTCGCACGCTGCCGTGGCAGGCCATCGTGCCGACGACGGCGTCGAGCCGCTCGGTCAGTGACAGCGCGGCATCGAACGCCGACAGATCGTCGGCGAGGTCGCGGACGAGTGCGGCGACGTCGATGGTGCCCAGCGCGGCAGGGGTGGCGCGGACGAGCACCGCTTTCGGGCCGAAGCGTTCGAGATCGAGGCCGAGCGCGGCGAGATCGGTGGCGCGCGACGCGACGCGGCCGGCGGCGATCTCATCGAGTTCGACGACTTCAGGCAGCAGCAGCGTCTGAGCCGGGGCCGCGCCGCCCGCCAGCGCCCGTTTCATGCGCTCCATGACGAGGCGTTCGTGCGCGGCGTGCTGGTCGACAAGGATCAGGCCATCAGCGGATTCAGCGATGATGTACGTCGCGGCGACCTGCGCGCGGGCAACGCCGAGCGGGAAGGTATTGGCTGGGGCGGGTGCTTCGGTGCGGGCCTGTAAAGGCGCGTCGAACCCGGGGCCGTTATCATCGGCGAAGCGGGCCGGAGCGCTGTCGGCGAAGCGGGCCGGAGCGCTGTCGGCAAAGCCGATCGCGGTGTAGGGGCCAGCTTGTGCGTTGCCGCCGCTGACGTTTGCCGCCGCGAAAAATGCCGGCGGCTCGACGCTGAACGCCTTGAGCACACCCGCACCGACCGTCGTCGACGCCCGGTGCCCGGCGGCGTCGAGCGCGCGGCGGAGCCCGCTGACGATCAGCCCGCGGACGAGCGCGGCGTCGCGGAAGCGCACCTCGGTCTTTGCCGGGTGGACGTTGACGTCGACGAAGTCGGCCGGGCAGTCGAGGAACAGCGCCACCACCGGGTGCCGGTCGCGCGCCAGCAGGTCCTGGTACGCACCGCGCACCGCGCCGACGAGCAGCCGGTCACGCACCGGGCGGCGATTGACGAACAGGAACTGATGGTCGGCGATGCCGCGATTGTACGTCGGCAGCCCCGCCAGCCCGCCGAGGCCGATGCCCTCGCGGTCATAGTCGAGCGGCACCGCATTGTCGGCGAAGTCGCTGCCGAGCAGCACGGCAAGACGTCGGGGCAGCGCGGTTTCCCCGCCTGTCGCTGCCAGCCCCGTGAGCTGATCCGGCGCAACGTCCGCACTCAGCATCCGCCGCGTGTCGTGCAGCACCTCGAACGCGACATCGGGGCGCGCCATCGCCAGCCGCCGCACGACGTCGACGCACGCCGCCAGTTCGGAGCGCTCGGATTTCAGGAACTTGCGCCGCGCCGGAACCTGCGCGAATAGCCCGTCGACCGCGACGCGCGTGCCTGGCGGCAGTCCGGCGGGCCCGTCGCCGATCACGCGGCCATTGTCGATAACCAGCTTCCAGCCCTCCCCGCCCGCCGTGCGGCTGGCGAGCGTCAACCGCGCGACGCTGGCGATCGACGGCAGCGCCTCGCCGCGAAAACCGAGCGTCGCGATCGCCGACAGGTCGCCATCGGGCAGTTTTGAGGTGGCGTGGCGCTCGACGCTGAGCCGCAGCTCGGCGGCGCTCATCCCATGGCCGTTGTCGATGACGCTGAGGTGATCGATGCCGCCGCCGAGCAGCGTCACTGCGATCCGCGACGCGCCCGCGTCGAGCGCGTTCTCGACGAGCTCCTTTAGCGCGCTGGCAGGCCGCTCGACGACCTCGCCCGCGGCAATCTGATTGACCAGCTGGTCGGGCAGACGG
This sequence comes from uncultured Sphingomonadaceae bacterium, assembly GCA_964247215.1. Taxonomy (GTDB): domain Bacteria; phylum Pseudomonadota; class Alphaproteobacteria; order Sphingomonadales; family Sphingomonadaceae; genus Polymorphobacter_B. The sequence continues at coordinate 361 of CAXTTR010000323.1, read as the reverse complement.
CGGATCGGCATGAGCGGGGTATCGCAGGTGCGCGCGCTTGTTTCTACCCCTCTCCCTCTACGGGAGAGGGCGGGGCCCGCGTCTTCGCGGGAGGGAGAGGGCCTGTTCCGTCGGGAAGCAAGCGCCCTCTCCCTCCCATGCAAGGGCATGGGCCCCTCCCTCTCCCGTAGAGGGAGAGGGGTAGAAGGCGTTCGCCCCCCTCACACCAACGCCTGCGCATCTTCATCCGCCGCGGCCTTACAGTCACCGCCCTCGAGCATCATCTCGGTATGCGCCGCCCCGCTGGCGATCATCGGGAAGCAGTTCGACATCTTCGCCACCTTACAGTCGACCATCGCCGGCCCGTCGTGGGCGAGCATCG
>CAXTTR010000322.1:0-3757 GCA_964247215.1 uncultured Sphingomonadaceae bacterium | reverse complement strand
ACGCCCGACCCAATGGCGATCGCGGCGGTAATACTGTCGGTCCGCAGCCAGTCGAAGGTGTGGTCGACGAGCCGCACGGCATTGTGCGGCGCGGCGGCGAGGACGCCGGGCTTGACCAGCGGCGGCCCGCTCAAGCTGCCGGGCCGCTAACCGGGAGCCAATCGGGCCACGACACGGTCAGCGGCGCACCGTTCAACGTCAGCGGGGTCCCCGCCTCGACCGGGTCGAGCCGCAGGTACGCGATGCCGCGACCATCGGCGTGGCTGCGCAGCTCACCCGCGGCGATGCTGCCCGCCATGACCGCATCGCCCAGCGCCGCCGCACCCTCGAAGCGCACCGGCAGCAGGCGCTTCCGCAGCCGGTCGCGGTGGTGCATGCGCGCGGTATTCTCCTGCCCGACGTAGCAGCCCTTGGTGAAGCTGACGCCGTGCAGCTCGACGGCGTTGGCTTCGAGCCACATGAGCTTGTCGGGGATCAGGTCGACGCTGTCGGGGATGCCGAGCGCGAGGCGGTGGGCGTGGTAGGCGAGGGTGGTCGTGAGTGCGCGTTCCCTCCCCCCGGCCCCCTCCCCAAGAGGGGAGGGGGTGCAGGAAGAAAAAGCGGAGCCTGCGCCCTCACTTTCTAGCCCCCTCCCCACTTGGGGAGGGGGTTGGGGGAGGGCAGTGCCTGCCCCCTCTACCCACCGCTCTCCCAGCCCCGCCAGCCGCGGATCCGCTGCCCGCCCCGCGCTGCCGCCCCACGCCGTCATCACGCGCGCGTCGGTCACCTCGATCGTCACCGACCGCCGCAGCTTGTACATCGTCAGCCGCTTGGCAAGCGCCTCCGCCGATGCCGCTTGCACGTCCGCCAGCACGGCATCGCCGTCGTCGTGCAGGATCATGTCGAACAGCACCTTCCCCTGCGCGCTGAGCAGCCCCGCCCACAGCGGCTGACCCGGCGCGAGCCGCGTCACGTCGTTGGTCAGCAGGTCCTGCAGATACGCGCGGGCGTCGGCACCGCCGATGCGCAGCACCGCCCGGTCATCCAGGTGCGCTATCTGCATCAGAACGGCAGCACCCGGGCTTTATGGGTGAAGTTGAGATAGCCGCCGCTGATCCCGAGCCGCCAGCCGACGCCGAGCTTGATCGGCACGAGAATCACGTTGCCATGCTGGTGATAGGTCGCGGTAAAGCCGCCGACGAGGTAGGCATTGCCCTCGCCGCCGGGATAGCGCTGGAACAGGTCTTCGGTGTCGTCGAGGTTGTAGACGAGAATAAACACCTTTGAACCGTTGCCGCCGACGTCGAAGCCCAGCGACGGTCCGGTCCAGTGCACCGGCTGCTGACCCTCGACCTTGTGGAACAGCGTGCCACTGCCGTACCGCAGTCCGGCGAAGAACGCTCCAGACACCTCGCGCCCGACGATGTAGCCGTTGGGCTTGCCGCGGTCCTTGAAGATGCGCTCGATCAGCTTGGCGGCGCTCGCCGCGCCTTTGCCGAACGCGCCGTCGGCGGCGGTGATGATGTCCTGCTGATCATAGGTGTCGGCGGCGGCTGCGGTGGCCTTGTCCGACGCGCTCGCAGGAGCGGCAGCGCCTGAGGGTGATGCCGCGCCCGGAGCACCCGCAGCTCGAGCAGCTTCGGGGCCTCCTGAGGCTGGACCCGACGGTTCCGCCGACGCCGCCGGCGCGGGTGCAGCCGACACCGGCGGCGCAGGCGCGATCGTCTGTAGCGGCAGCGCCGCGCGGTCGGCCGCTTGCGCCAGCGCCGGAGCGGCCACTCCCACCGCGCTAAGCATCATCAGCTGTAAAACTATACGCATCGCTCGACCCTCGCTCGTCACGACGCCCCGCCGCTTACATGCCGGGGACGGCGACCAAAGTCCACGCCCGCCCGGAAGGCTGCATTATGTGATCACCGAAGCGGTGGAAGGCGAATCGAAGTTTAGTCACTAAACGAGAAATCATGTTAGTTTCGAGAGCGTTATGTCAAACTGGCGGACAATCGTTCCTACACTTGATTCTTGAGGTGTCCGCGCCGAGTAAGCTCGATAACCCGAACGGTACATTCTGTCAAGTTCATCCAGCGCAGCTAGCCGATTTGGCCGCTTGCTGCTGCCATGCTACCGCGCCCGTTTACACCGGAACAGCGGGAGCAGTGCATGCGCGTGGCGATGATCGGGGCGGGTTATGTCGGACTGGTGTCCGGGGCCTGCTTCGCCGATTTCGGCCATGACGTCGTCTGCGTCGACACCGACAGCTTCAAGATCGACCAGCTCCGCGCCGGGGTCATGCCGATCTTCGAGCCCGGGCTGCCCGAGCTCGTCGCCGCCAACGTCCGCGCCGGGCGGCTGACCTTTACCGGCGACCTCGCCGCCGGGGTGCGCGGTGCGGAGGCGGTGTTCATCGCGGTCGGCACGCCGTCGCGACGCGGCGACGGCCACGCCGATCTCAGCTTCGTCTATGCCGCTGCCCGCAGCGTCGCCGCCGAACTGACCGGCTATGCCGTGATTGTGATGAAGTCGACGGTCCCCGTCGGCACCGGGGATGAGGTCGAGCGCGTCATTGCCGAGGACCGGGCCGGCAAGGCGCGCCCCGAAGCCGGATTCGCCGTTGTCTCGAACCCCGAGTTCCTGCGCGAAGGTGCGGCGATCGGCGACTTCAAGCGCCCCGACCGCATCGTCATCGGCACCGGGGATGCGCGCGCCCGCGAGGTCATGACCGAGCTCTACCGCCCGCTGTTCCTCAACGCCTCGCCCCTGCTGTTCACCGCCCGGCGCACCGCCGAGCTGATCAAATACGCCGCGAACGCGTTCCTGGCGACCAAGATCACCTTTATCAACGAGATTGCCGATCTGTGCGAGGCGGTCGGGGCCGACGTCCAGGACGTCGCGCGCGGCATCGGGCTCGACAACCGCATCGGCAGCAAGTTCCTCCACGCCGGGCCCGGCTATGGCGGCTCGTGCTTTCCCAAGGACACGCTGGCGCTGATCAAGACTGCGCAGGACTTCGGCACGCCGGTGCGGATCGTCGAGACCGTCGCCGCGGTTAATGATCAGCGCAAGCGCGCCATGGCGAAGAAAGTCATCGCCGCCGCCGGCGGCTCGGTGCGCGGAAAAACGGTCGCCGTGCTCGGGCTGACCTTCAAGCCCAACACCGACGACATGCGCGACAGCCCGGCAATCGCCATCATCCAGGCGCTGCAGGACGCCGGCGCGCAGGTCCGCGCCTTCGATCCCGAGGGTGTCGAGCAGGCCAAGCTCGTTCTCACCGGCGTCGATTATGCGCGCGACCCGTACGACTGCGTCACCGGCGCCGACGCCGCCGTGCTCGTCACCGAATGGGACGCCTTCCGCGCGCTCGACATGGACCGCGTCCGCGGCGTGATGGCGACGCCGGTGCTGGTCGACCTGCGCAATGTGTACCGCCCCGACGAGATGGCGCGGCGAGGAATCGATTACCGGAGCATCGGGCGGGCTTAGCGCTGCGAGCAGGTGCGTCAATTCTTAATTAAATCGTTTCGCTTCCCCAGCTTGCGCTGGGGAAGCGAGGAGGTGGCATAGCCTTCGACTTCGCTCGAGATGAGCGCGTCAGGTATCGTGACCTGACGGATGCTCTCGGCGTATCGGCTACCTTTCCGCACCCGCCAGTTGACCCGCGCCCGCGTTCCCCATAGGGAACCGCCTTCGGAGTCGTGGGTGAGCGGCTGAAACCAGCAGTTTGCTAAACTGCCGTACTGGGTAACTGGTACCGAGGGTTCGAATCCCTCCGACTCCGCCA
>CAXTTR010000321.1:1847-3766 GCA_964247215.1 uncultured Sphingomonadaceae bacterium | reverse complement strand
GCCTTCAGCCCGGTCTGCATCGGCTCGTTGACCGAGGTCCGCGGGATGATGCCGGGGGCCTTGACCTCCACCCGGCTGCGGGTGACGTCGGTGAGCGGCCCCTTGCCGTCGATTGGGTTGCCGAGGCCGTCGACGACGCGCCCGAGCAGGCCGCGGCCGACCGGCACGTCGACGATCGTGCCGGTGCGCTTGACGGTGTCGCCTTCCTTGATGCCGGTGTCCGACCCGAAGATGACGACGCCGACATTGTCAGCTTCGAGGTTCAAGGCCATGCCTTTGATGCCGCCGGGGAACTCGACCATCTCGCCCGCCTGGACATTGTCGAGGCCGAAGACGCGCGCGATGCCGTCGCCGACCGACAGCACCTGGCCAACTTCGGAGACTTGCGCCTCGGTGCCGAAGTTGGCGATCTGGTCGCGGATGACCTTCGAAATTTCTGCGGCGCGGATGTCCATGATCAGCCTTTCATCGCCGTGGCGAGCGTATCGAGTTTGGTGCGGAGCGAGCTGTCGATCAGGCGCGAACCCGTTCGCACGATCAGCCCGCCGAGGATCTCGGGATCGACGCGCAGGTCGAGCGCGGCGTCAGCTCCCAGCCCGGCGCGGAGCTTGGCCTTCAATGCCACCACCTGATCGTCGCTGAGCGGGTGCGCGCTGGTGACCTGCGCGGTGACCTCGCCACGCTGCGCCGCGGCGAGCTTGTTGAAGTCGGCGATGATCGCGGGCAGCGACGCGAGGCGGCGGTTCTTGGCCAGCACACCGAGGAAATTGGTCGTTAGCGGATCGAGCCCGAGCGACGCTGCTGCCGCGTGGATGCCCGCCGCCGCCTGCGTCCGGTCGATCACCGGGCTGGTCGTCAGTGTCGCGAGGTCAGGCGACTCGCGCAGACCCTGCGAGAGCGCAGCAAGGCTCGCGGCAACGGCGTTCAACGCCTTGCCGTCGGTCGCGAGGCCGAACAGCGCGGTGGCGTAACGCCCCGACAGTCCAGCCACAATGCCGCCCATATGTTCCAAAGATGCTCGCCCGGTTGAGGTCAGAACTGATCGGCGCACAGCTAGTCAAGCGCCGATAAGGCCTGCTGGCTGAGCGAGCGGGGCGTTAGCATGGGGTCCGGAGCGGCGCAAGACACGGCCTCAGACTGTCTCTGCAACGGTGCCGCAGCAGCACCGCAGGGTGGCACGATGGCCACAGTCCCGCCATCATCGTGCCATGGAACCATTTCCAAGTGGCCTTGCGCGCTTGAATATGCTTTCGGGCGTCGCAACATGGCTAGCGTCGAATGGACCCTGCCTCAGATAGATGAGAGCCGCCGCGTGATGCTTAAGACGATCATCCTGGCGGCGCTGGTGCTTGCCGCTCCGGCCGCCGCCGCTGCGCCGCCGCTCGATGACGGTGTCGCACAACTCGAGGCGCACTGGGCGCAGGCGAACTATCAGATCACCGGCAGGGCGGCCCAGGCGGCGGCGTTCGATCAGGTCGTCACCGAATCCGAAGCGCTTGCAGCGCGCTATCCCGCCAGTGCCGAGCCGCTGGTGTGGAAGGCGGTCGCCGAAACCGCCAAGGCGGGTGTCGTCGGCGGGCTGACAGGTTTCAAGCTCGTCGAGGCAGCACGGAGGACGCTGGAAGCGGCGGAGAAGATCGATCCGAACGCCGCCAACGGTCTCGGGCTTAGCCAGCTCGGCACGCTATATTATCAGGTACCCGGCTTTCCGGTGGCATTCGGCGACCGTGCCAAGGCGGGGCGCTATATTAAGCGCGCGCTGCAGGTGGCACCCGACAGCATCGCGGTCAATCTGGCTTACGCCGATTATCTGGCAACCGGCAAGGAGCCGTTCCGCGCGTTGGACATCCTGCGTTCACTGCTGCGGCTTAAGCCGCGCCACAGCCAGGTGCTCGCCGATAACGGCCGCCGGGCGGAGG
>CAXTTR010000321.1:0-1837 GCA_964247215.1 uncultured Sphingomonadaceae bacterium | reverse complement strand
GGCGCTGGTGCAGTCGAAGGTTACGCCGGTGCACGGATGATCGTTCTTGCCGATGGCCTGCTGACGCTGGCGACGCTGGGCGGCGGGGCCGGGCTTGCCTCGGTGTGGGCGCTCGACCGTCAGTTCGAGCGCGCCGCCGCTCCGGCGACGGTGGCGCAACCGGTCACCTTACTGCGGCCGCTGCACGGCAACGAGCCCGGACTGGCGGCGCGGCTGACCGCATTGCTGGCGCAGGATTACGGCGCGCCGGTACAGCTGGTGTGCGGCGTCCAGCGCAACGACGATCCCGCGATCGCGGTGGTACGCGCGCTGCAGGCGGAACATCCTGAGCTCGATATCGCGCTTGTCATCGATGCCTGCCGCCACGGCAGCAATCACAAAGTTTCGAACCTGATCAACATGACGGCGCACGCGCGGCACGACGTGCTGGTACTTAGCGATAGCGACATCCTGGTCGCGCCCGACTGGCTGGAGCGGATCACGTCGGCGCTCGGCCAGCCCGGCGTCGGCGCGGTGACGGCGCTGTACACCGGCTATTCGACGGTGTCGGGGATATCGTCGCGGCTGGCGGCGATGGCGGTCAGCTATCAGTTCCTGCACAGCGTTGCGCTCGGGCTCGAACTTGGGCTGGCGCGGCCGTGCATGGGATCGACGATCGCGCTGACCCGCTCGACGCTCGAGCGTATCGGCGGCTTCGCGGCGGTGGCGGACGAACTCGCCGATGATTACGAGATCGGCCGCGCGGTTCGGGCGCTCGGCCTCAAGGTCGCGGTGCCGGCATTGCTGGTCGGCCATGCGCACCGCGAGACCAGCATGGCGCAGCTGTGGCGGCAGGAAAGCCGCTGGGCGCGCACGATCCGGGCGATCGACGGCAGCGGTCACCGCGGGCAGGGGGTGACGTTCTTCCTGCCGCTGGCGCTGCTCGGCGCGCTTGCCGCCGGCTTTGCACCGATCGCCAATGCGGTGCTGGTCGCGGCGCTTGCCGTGCGGCTGCTGCAGAAGCAGCAGATCGATCAGATGACGGCGCAGCCAGCCGGGCCGGTCTGGCTTTTGCCGCTGCGTGACAGTATATCGCTGGCGGTATGGGCGGGTAGCTACTTCGTCCAGAATATCGAATGGCGGGGGATGCAGCACCGGTTGGGGGCCGGCGGCGCGCTGCTCGAAGGAAGGTTGACCTGATGCGTTCGTTATTCCTGCAGGGCCCGTCGTTCGATGGTTACGACGGCGGTGCCGGCGCACGTTATCAGATGAAGCGCGAGGTCAAGTCGTTCTGGTACCCGACGTGGCTGGCGCAGCCCGCGGCGCTGGTCGAGGGCTCGAAGCTGATCGACGCTCCCGCGCACGATTTGTCGTGGGACGACATCGCGCACGAGGTCGACGACAAGGATCTGGTCGTCCTGCACACCTCGACGCCGAGCTTCCGCCAGGACATCCACACCGCCGAACTGATCAAGGCACGCAACCCCAAGGCGCTGATCGGCATGATCGGCGCCAAGGTCGCGGTCGAGACGCAGAAGTCGCTCGAAGCGTCCTCCGCGGTCGATTTCGTTTGTCGCAACGAGTTCGATTTCACGATCAAGGACGTCGCCGACGGGATCCCGCTTGCCGACATCGCGGGGATCAGCTTCCGCAACGCCGCGGGCGAGATCGTCCACAATCCCGACCGGCCGGTGATCATGGATATGGACACGCTGCCGTGGGTCACGCCGATCTATAAGCGCGACCTCGACCACACGAAGTATTTCGGCGGCTACCTGCTCCACCCCTACGTCAGCTTTTATACCGGGCGCGGCTGCAAATCGCGGTGCACGTTCTGCCTGTGGCCGCAGACGGTTGG
>CAXTTR010000320.1:0-3779 GCA_964247215.1 uncultured Sphingomonadaceae bacterium | reverse complement strand
AGATCGAGGATCAGCGCGTCGGCCCCGCAGCCCTGCGCCTTGGCGAACTTGCGCGGGCTGTCGGCGGGGACGAACAGCATCGAGCGCAGCTTCACCGCCGGTGTCATGCGGGCTTGCCCAGCATCAGCGCGGCGCGCGTCGTCCGGCAGACGATAGCGTCGTGCTGGTTGAGCCCGATATGCTCGAAGGTGACGATACCTTGCCCCGGGCGCGACGATGACGGGCGCAGTGCCTTGACTATCGTTTCGGCGCGGATCGTGTCTCCCGCGAACACCGGCAGCGGGAACGTCGTCTCGGTCATGCCGAGGTTGGCGACCGTCGTGCCGAAGGTGGTATCCTGCACGCTCAGCCCGATGATCAGCCCGAGCGTGAAGATCGAGTTGACCAGCGGCCGCCCGAACTCGGTCGTCGCGGCATAGCTGTGATCGATGTGCAGCGCCGCCGGATTGTACGTCAGCGACGAGAATAGCATGTTGTCCATCTCGGTGACGGTGCGCCGGATTTCGTGCTTGAACTGCCGCCCGACCTCGAACTGCTCGAACCAGAGACCGGCCATGCGCGCTCCTGTTGCCTTCTCGCTTGCGCCGCACGGCCAAGCTGACGCACGTTAGCGTGTGTTCAGTCCGGGAGCCAACATGCACCGCCGCCAGTTTATCGCCGCCGCTGCCGCTACGACCGCCGCCGCGGCGCTACCCCGCGCGCTTAATGCCGCCGCGACCGGCGAGGATGCCAAGCTCGTTACGCTCCTCGACGCGTTCTTCTATGAGGGCGTTGACGAGAACCCTGAAGCCGCGACCGGGCTCGGCCTCGACAAGGGCATGCGCGCGGCGTTGAAGTCACAGCTCAACGACTATTCGGCGGCGGGCAAGGCGCTGCGGCTCGAGCGCGTCAAGGACCGGCTGGCGCGGCTGCACCGCATCGACCGCAGCCAGCTGTCGACGGCGTCGGCACTCGATTACGACGTCATCGACTACGACCTGTCGCGGACCGTCGACGCGGAAACGCGCTTCACCTTTGGCTCGGCGCGCGGCAACTTTCAGCCGTATGTCATCACGCAGCAGCAGGGGCCGTACCGCGGCATCCCCGATTTCCTCGACGCACAGCACAAGATCACCACGGCGGCCGATGCGGACGCTTACCTGGCGCGGCTGCGGGCGTTCCCGAAGGCGCTCGACGACAGCCTCGCGCGGCAGCAGGCCGATGCCGCGCGCGGCGTGCTCGCGCCCGACTTCGCGCTCGATATCACGCTGCAGCAGCTGCACGCGCTACGCGATCAGCCGGCGGCGTCGACGGTGCTGGTCGAATCGCTGGCACGGCGGGCGAAGGCGGCGGGGCTGACCGCCGACTATGCGACTCCAGCGACGCAGATCGTCACCGCCGAGGTGTTCCCGGCATTCGACCGGCACATCGCCGCGATCACCGCGCTGCGGGCGAAGGCGAGCCCCGAGGCGGGTGTCTGGCGGCTCCCCGACGGCGCGGCTTACTATGCCGCCGCCGTCAAGAGTTCGACGACGACCGAGCTGACGCCGAACGAAGTGCATAAGCTCGGCCTCGACCAGGTCGCCGAGATCAGCGGGCGGCTCGACACCATGCTGCGCGCGCAAGGCCTGACGCAGGGCAGCGTCGGCGACCGGCTGACGGCGCTCAATGCGCGTCCCGACCAGCTGTATGCCAATGACGCGGCAGGCCGCGCGGCGCTGCTGACGCAGCTCAACAATCAGATCAAGGCGGTCTACGCCAAGCTGCCGGGCGCGTTCCGCACCTTGCCGCGTGCGCCGATCGAGGTGCGCAGTGTGCCGGTGTTCATCCAGGACGGTGCCGCGAACGGCTATTACAACGGCGCGGCGATCGACGGCTCGCGCCCGGCCGTCTACTACATCAACCTCAAGGACACCGCCGAGTGGCCGAAGTTCTCGCTGCCGACGCTGACCTATCATGAGGCGGTACCCGGTCATCATCTGCAGATCAGCATCGCGCAGGAGTCGACCGCGATTCCGCTCATCCGCCGCCGCGGCGGCTATTCGGCGTACACCGAAGGCTGGGCGCTTTACGCCGAGCAGGTCGCCGACGAGCTCGGGCTGTACGCCGGCGATCCGCTCGGGCGCATCGGCTATCTGCAAAGCTTCCTGTTCCGCGCCGCGCGGCTGGTCGTCGACACCGGCATCCACGACAAGCATTGGAGCCGCGACAAGGCGACGGACTATCTCGTCGCCACCACCGGCTTCGCGCGCGGCCGGGCGCAGCGCGAGGTCGACCGCTACTGCGTCGGCCCGGCGCAGGCGCTGAGCTACAAGGTCGGGCACACGCAGTGGGTCAAGCTGCGCGCTGCGGTGCAGGCCAGGCAGGGCGCGGCGTTTGATCTGAAGGCTTTCCACGACGTCTTGCGCCAGGGAGCGATGCCACTGGTGATCCTGGAGAAGACGGTGATGGCGCAGGTTTGATCGTTCAGAGCGAGCCGATTGATCATCGCATCATTAGCGCTGTCCTACAGGCGTCCAATGTGGTTCATACAATCGAATCTTACCCGAGTGCTCCTGTCGACGCCCGCCCGATCACCAGAAATGCCGAAAAAACTTGCATTTGATTCCGGTGCAAGCTGCTGAAATATATCATGATGTGTTGTTGCAGCGGATCGCCTTAGGAATCGCCTTAGGTGGTTCGTTACAGATCGTCCAAGCGGCACGACTCGTCCCATGCCTCCCACGATGACTTTCACCGTTGATCGGGACTTTCCCGCTTGCCCGGAGTTAACCGCGCATGTCTGAAGCCACTGTCACCAAATCACGCGCCGGGACCACTGCCGCCGGGTTGACCGCGCTCGGTATCGTCTACGGCGACCTCGGCACCAGCCCGCTTTACACGATGCAGACAATCCTGACCGCGGTTGGCCCGGCAGCGTCGACGGCGACCGCGCTCGGCATCCTGTCGCTGATCTTCTGGACGCTGCTGATCACCATCTCGATTAAATACTGCGCGTTCGTCATGCGCGCCGATAACCACGGCGAGGGCGGTATTCTCGCGCTGATGTCGCTGGTCGGCATGAACGACTGGCGGCGCGGGACGTACATCGGCGCGACTATGGGCCTGCTCGGGGCGGCGCTGATCTACGGCGACGGGCTGATTACCCCGGCGATCTCGGTGCTCAGCGCGCTCGAGGGGGTCAACGTCGCGACCAGCGCCTTGAAGCCGTACATCCTGCCGCTGGCGGTGATCATCATCGTCGGGCTGTTCGCGGCGCAGCGCTTCGGCACCGCGACGATCGGCAAGGCGTTCGGCCCAATCATGCTGCTGTGGTTCGCCGTCATCGGGCTGCTCGGGCTGGTCGGCATCATCGAGCATCCAGTGGTGCTCGAGGCGATCGACCCGGTGTTCGGCATCCGCCTGCTGCTGGCGAGTAAGACCGCGGTGCTGGCGCTGCTCGGCGGCATCTTCCTGTGCGCCACCGGCGGCGAGGCGCTGTACGCCGACATGGGCCACATCGGGCGCTTTCCGGTACGGATCAGCTGGTTCCTCGTGGTGCTGCCGGCGCTGCTGCTGAGCTATGCCGGGCAAACCGGGCTGCTGCTTGACGGACACATTGCCAAGGACGCCAACCCGTTCTTCCTGCTCGCGCCGCAATGGGCAGTGGTGCCGCTGGTCGTCCTTGCGACGCTGGCAACGATCATTGCCAGCCAGGCGATTATCACCGGGGCGTTCTCGATGACGCGGCAGGCGATGCAGCTAGGCTGGATGCCTCGCCTCGCCGTCAAGCAGACCTCGGCCGAGGGTTACGGCCAGAT
>CAXTTR010000319.1:1361-3790 GCA_964247215.1 uncultured Sphingomonadaceae bacterium | reverse complement strand
ACCGCCAGATAGCCCGCCACCGTCGCGGCGATGCCGAGCAGCAGGCTGGCGAGCGTCTCGCGCCACAGGTCCTGCACCGCGCGCGGCCAGCCATGAGTGACGAAGCGCGCGAGCTGACGCCACGCAGACGTCTGCACGCCATAGATCTGGAAATAGGCGCGGGTGCTCAGTTGCTCGAGATAGGAGATCAGCGCGCGGTCGAGCGACGTCTCCCGCGCCACCGACAGGGATGACAAGGTGGTGCGGTAGAGCGAGGGCAGCGCGAGCAGATCGTCGTCGCCCAGCGCGCGCACCGACCGTTTCTCGATCCGCGTCACCAGCCGGTCGAGCCGCGCCCAATCCGCCTCGTGCGCGGCGCGGAAGCGGGCGGCGTTGAGGAGGGGGCCGTCCATCAGAGCACCCAGTTGGCGACGATTGCAGCGGTAGTGATTACCGCCCAGAATCCGGCCATCCCGACGAAGTCGCGTTGATCTCGGTATGGAGTGCCTTGGCGACGCTTCCACCATAAAAACGCAAGGGTCGCCCATGAGACTAGGCAGAGAACTTGGAATCCCATGCCTTGCTCACCTCCAATATAGAAACATCGAGAAACCGACTTTCACAACAGGTTGCGCCGTTTCAGGTCGACATAGCCCTCGACCAGCCGCTCGCCCACCTGATCGTGTGCCGCCTCGATCACATGCGCGCCGCCGTGGCGCAGGCGGGTGAGCACCAGCAGACGGTCGCGCAGCAGCCCGGCGGCGGTGACGGCGCGGGTCACGTCGTCCGGCGTCTCGGGCGCGAGCTCATCACAAGCGCTGTAGCAGCCCAGCTGCGGGTGGTCATCGGAGAGATGGAAAGCGCCACCGGCTCGTGTCCCGCCCATTCGAACAGGCGGCGCGCATCATCGATCCCGGGATAGATGCAGCCGTGCGACGGCAGACTCGGATTACCCGCGTGAGAGGCGCAGCCGGAGCTGTTATCTGAGAACAGCGCGAACGGCATCGCCGCCTTATTGCCAAATCTATTTCTGTACTTTCTGCTGCAATGCATCACTTCGCGCGGACTCAAGTCGAGGAGATTTCCTGCGAGATCCGGGACCCACCCGGCTGCGGATTACAGCCTTCGTGTCACGTCCAACTCTAACAAGTTACGGCGCTTCAGACCGACCCGCCTCTCGCCGCCCGTCCATTGTAATCGAGCATTAACTTTAACTTTGCCGATCCGTTCGGCAACTTATGACGCCCGCATTTGATACCGGCGTTGCTCAATCCGGCCGAAAGTGTAAGTTGTCGTGTGTTGCTGGATCTTCCTTGATGGAAGGACCTGACTGGGGGGTATTTCATGCCGATCCCGCGTGAGCTCGTTGAGCGGTTTGCAACCGGTAATGGTTCAATATTCGTAGGCGCAGGGCTGTCTGTCGGGGCCGGACTTCCAAGCTGGAATGATCTCATTGCACCATTACGTGCAGCGATTCCGGACTGTCCGGCGGACGCGACCAGTGCGACGGTCGCGCTCTTCTACGAGCTCGAGACTGCGAGAGCGACGCTGATCGGTCACCTGGCCAGATCGCTTCTCGGCACGCAAAGTCCCACTTCCGTCCACACCGCGTTGCTCGAACTGAGTCCCCGACGGATATTCACGACGAATTTCGACAGGCTGATCGAGCAGGCTGCCGTTCGAGCCAAGCTGCCGTATCGGCTCGTGACGGCGGACGCCCAACTCCCGCTTATAGACGAGTCCACCTTAACGATCATTAAAATTCATGGCGATCTCGATGCGCCCGCGGGCGTCATTATCACATCTGCCGATTACGACGATTTTAACGCTACCAGGCCCGGCATCGCGGATCTGCTGAAGGTCGAACTGAACATCAGGACCGCGCTGTTCCTGGGTTACAGCTTCAGCGATCAGGATTTAAGCCAGACGCTGTCGCAGATCAGCCGCGAGGGCGCCGCATTACGAGGTAATCTCTACTCCGTTCAGGTGAATCCGCATCGATTGAGTATCGCACGGCTCCGCGCCGCCGGCGTCGTCGTTATCAATCTAAGTCTCGAGGAAGGCGAGGATCGCAGCGCAGGACTGGAACGGTGGCTCAGGGAGTTTGCCAGAGAGATTGATGAAGCGACGCGATTGAAACTGGGCAGCGCGGCCAGGCCGAAGACCAACAATCTGCCTGCTCGCCCAGAGGGCTTCCTCGGCCGCCATACCGAGATGAGGCGCATCTTCGAAGGACTCCGATCGGCATATCCGCTTATCACCGCCGAGGGGTTTGCCGGCGTCGGAAAAACCAGCTTGGCGATCGAGGTCGGAAATTCGTGCATACCAGACCGAAAGACCGCGATTGCGAATGCTCCGCTGTTCGAATTCGTGGTCTGGGTGTCGGCAAAGGACAAGCCCGGACAGAAGCTTTGGCTGCTCGAGGTGCTCGATGCGGTCGCGACGACCGC
>CAXTTR010000319.1:721-1351 GCA_964247215.1 uncultured Sphingomonadaceae bacterium | reverse complement strand
CGCGAGTACGGAAGTCGACCGGAAGCGCGACGAAGTCGGCCTCCTCGTCGCTCGTGTGCCGATCCTGCTGATCATCGACAATTTTGAGACGATCGACGATCCCGTGTTAGTGCACTGGCTCGAAAACCTACCCTCGCCGAGCAAGGCATTGGTCACCACACGGAATAAACAGTTCCATCAGAAGGCTTGGGCCGTTCCAATCGGCGGACTGGACGAGGACGACGCGGTAGCGATGTTGCGGAACCAGTCCTTCATAATTGGTCTGTCACCCGATCTCGGCCGCAACGAAATGAAAAGGCTTTCAGCAGTATCAGGCGGAAACCCCCAGATTCTCAAGCTGGCGCTCGGGCTTATTAGAGCCGGAAGTTTGCTGGACCATGTCGTCGACATTATTCATGGGGCATCATCGAAACAGGACGTCTCGCCCCTCTTCGACGAGCTTTTCGCATCGTCCTGGAACTTGCTGGGCGGCGACGCGCGGAGAATACTCCTGACAACGCCGCTATTCGTCGGTGTCTCCTCGATTAGGCGAGATGCGCTTCAAGCAGTAAGTGGACTTAGGGAGGCAAATTTCGATTTCGCGACTGCGATCGCCGAACTCGAACGCTTTGGGCTGCTGGAGCCGGAGGC
>CAXTTR010000319.1:0-711 GCA_964247215.1 uncultured Sphingomonadaceae bacterium | reverse complement strand
CGGCAACGCCGGAAGCGCGGCTCGTTGTGCACTCGGCGACCCGGTCCTTTGCAGCTCGAAAGTTGGCGGCGGACGAGGCCCTGGCGTCCGCTCACCGGCTGCGGATCCGGGACTTCCTCCTGGCTCTCACGCGGAAGTACGCCGAGAGGACAAAACCCGCTGTGCCCTATTGGAACGCGCTGGTCAGCAACGACATGCGGGGCATCGATCCTGAGTGGCCCAGCATCCAGGCGGTGATCCAATGGGCGCAAGCGGCGGGCGATGGCGAGACGGTGCTCAATTTCACCTTGCTGCTGGTGCACTATCTGGACAGTCGGTTCCTCAATGCCGAGCGGCTCGCCTACGTGCGATCCTCGATCCGCTATTTGGATCATCCCGACCGAAGACTTGAGGAGGCTCTATTCCGGATCGACGCGCTCGGATGGACGTTCGTCGAGGAGAACCGACTTGACGACGCTTACGACGAGATCACCCGGGGCTTCGAACTGGCTGTCGCTGAGCGAAGTGCCGGAGGACTCGATCTCACTGCATTGGGCTTGGCATGGCGGGCACGCGTCCGCCTCGAACAACAGGAGTACGCCGAAGCCGAGCAGCTCATCGATGCTGCGCGCAAGGTCGAATGTAGTTCGTGGATAAAGTACCGGGTGCACCTCGCCGACGGCGACATTGCGCTCAGGGTTGGCGACAGCGGCAGGGCCCTCGGCGCGTACC
>CAXTTR010000318.1:0-3800 GCA_964247215.1 uncultured Sphingomonadaceae bacterium | reverse complement strand
GTACAGGGCTTACTCGACCTGATGGGGCTGAAATATACGCACTCCGGGCTGGCCGCATCGGTGATCGCGATCGACAAACAGCTGACCAAACAGATGCTGACCCCGCTCGGCATTCGCATGCCTGGCGGAAGCGTTGTCGCGTCAGACAGCCTGTTTGACGCCGATCCGTTGCCGCGTCCCTATGTGCTGAAGCCAGTCAACGAGGGATCGAGCGTTGGCGTCGCGATCGTTACCGACGGCTCCAACTACGGCGACCCGATCGCGCGCGACGCGGCGGGTCCGTGGCAGCAATTCACGCAGTTGCTCGCCGAACCGTTCATCGCCGGGCGCGAGCTCACGGTGGCGGTGCTCGGCGACGAGGCGCTGGCGGTGACCGAGCTCAAGCCGGTGCAGGGCTTCTACGACTACGACGCGAAGTACACCGACGGACTGACGGTGCATATCTGCCCCGCCGAGCTGCCGCCCGAGATTACCGCCGCCGCGCTCGATGTCGCCGAGCGCGTGCATCGCGCGCTCGGCTGCCGCGGCGTGTCCCGGTCGGACTTCCGATACGACCCGGCGCAGGGCGAGGCCGGGCTGTACCTGCTTGAGGTCAACACCCAGCCCGGCATGACGCCGCTTAGCCTGGTCCCCGAGCAGGCGCGCTACCGCGGCATCGACTATGACACGCTGGTCGCGCGCATTCTGGACGCGGCCGCATGAGCACCGTCGCGCTCCGCCGCGGTGACTCGACCTCGCGCCGCCCGGCCAAGTCGCGGCCGGCACCGCCGAAGCTGGTGCGGCTGCCGGTTGCCCCGGTGCGGCTGCGGCGGCAGCTGTTCACGATCTTCGGCGTTCTCCTACTGATCGCGACGCTGCTCGGGCTATGGGTATTCGGCTATCCGCAGCGCTGGTGGCAGTCGACCACCCATGCCGCCGCCCGCGCCGGCTTCGAGGTCCGCCACGTCGAGGTCAGCGGCGTCACACACAGCGCCAAGCTCGGCATCTACGCCGCCGCCTTCGAGGGCGCGAGCAATTCGATGCTGGCGGTCGACCTCGACGCGGTGCGGGCGCGGCTGAAGGCGCTGCCGTGGGTCGCCGATGCCAGCGTCACCCGGCGGCTGCCCGACACGCTGGCGGTGCGGATCACCGAGCGCGTGCCGGTGGCGCTCTGGCAGTATCATCACCGGCTCTACGCTATCGACCGCACCGGCGCGCTGCTCACCGATCAGCATCTCAGCCGCTTTGCGCAATTGCCGCTGGTCGTCGGACCGGGGGCCAATCTGCAGGTTCACGAGCTGCTCGCGCTGCTGGCGCACTATCCGCGCGCGGGAGATGCGGTTAACGCCGCGACACTGGTTGGCGAGCGGCGCTGGGACTTGCGCTTCCGCTCGGGCGAGACGCTGGCGCTGCCCGAGGGCAATCTCGCGGCAGCGACAGCGCTGACCAAATTCGAGGCGATCGACCGCAGCAGCGGCCTGCTGGGGAAAGGCTTCACGCGGTTCGACATGCGGCTGCCGGGGCGGATCACTGTCCGCGTCGGCTCGGCGACCGCGCCCGCTCCGGCGGCGAAGGAGCTGACGATTTGAACGCCGTAAAACCCTTTGCCGAGCGGCCCGGCCGCGAGCGCGCCAGCCGTGAGCGCACCGTCGCGCTGCTCGATGTGGGCACGTCGAAGGTCGCCGCGATGATTGTCATGATCGGCGGTATGTCGGCCGAGGGCGGTGCCGACCCGCGCGTCATCGGGGTCGGTCAGCGCAGCTGCGACGGGCTGCGCCGCGGGCTGGTCGCTGACATGGAGAAGACCGAGGCGGCCATCCGCGCCGCGATGGATCAGGCCGAGCGCAACGCCGGCGTGCAGGTCGAGGACGTCTTCGTCAATCTGTCGGCGGGCAGCTTGCGCAGCGCCGTCGAGACCGTCGAGATCGACATCGCCGGCCAGAAAGTGACCGCGGCGGACATGAAGATGCTGCTCGCCGCCGGGCGCGCGCGGATCGACCCCGGCAACCGCACCGTGCTCCACGCGCAGCCGGCGCTGTACACGATCGATGGGCTGACCGGCGTCGCGAACCCGGTCGGCTTCCACGCCGACCGGCTCGGCATGGATGTCCACATCGTCACCGCCGACCGGCCGCCGATCCTCAATCTCGATCTCGTCGTGCGTAGCGCGCACCTCGGCGTCCGCACCATCGTCGCCTCGCCCGCCGCGTCGAGCCTGGCGGTGCTGGCACGCGAGGAACGCGAGCTGTGCGTCGCGCTGGTCGAGATCGGCGCGGGGCTGACGACGATCGCGGTGCACGCCGGCGGGCAGCTCGTCGGGGTTGGCTCGGTGCCGATGGGCGCGGGCGACATTACCACCGACATCGCCAGCAACTTCGCGACTAGGCGGGTCCACGCCGAGCGGCTGAAGACGCTGCACGGTGCGGCGATTACGACGCAGAAGGACAATCACGACATCATCGAAGTGCCGCCGATTAGCGACGACGACAGCGCCGAACCGGTGCGGGTACCGAAGGCACAGCTCATTGCGGTCATCCGCCACCGCCTCGACCTGCTGTTCGGCGAGGTTGCCAAGCAGCTGATCGCGCTCGACTTCGCGGGACCGCAGGCGCGGCAGGTCGTGCTCACCGGGGGCGGCGCGGAGATGAAGGCGATCGCCGACTTCGCCCAGGGCGTGCTCGGCAAGAACGTCCGGCTCGGACGTCCGCGCGGGCTGACCGGCGTTCCCGACGCGCAGTCCGGCTGCGCGTTCGCTGCGCTGACCGGGCTGGCGCTGTTCGCCGCCGCCGATGTGCCCGACCTGTGGAATATTACCCGTCCTGACGGGCGCGGCAAGGCTGCTCCCCAAGCGACCGGCTGGTGGCGGAATACGGTGGATAAGTTAAAATCGAGCTTGTGATTCTTTGGACGTTTCGCACCAGACATAGTATGCAGCGGTAACTGGAGATACGAGATGATGGAATTCACCCGCCCCGAGCTGACCGAGCTTAAGCCGCGGATCGTCGTCATCGGCGTTGGCGGGGCCGGCGGCAACGCCGTCGCTAACATGATTAACGCCAAGCTTCAGGGCGTCGACTTCGTCGTCGCCAACACCGACGCGCAAAGCCTCGCGATCAGCACGGCGGAAACCCGCATCCAGCTCGGGCTCAAGATCACGCAGGGTCTCGGTGCCGGCTCGCGGCCTGAGATCGGGCGCGCTGCCGCCGAGGAGACGATCGATCAGATCGACGCCGCTCTCGACGGCTGCCACATGTGCTTCATTACCGCCGGCATGGGCGGCGGTACCGGCACCGGCGCGGCCCCGGTTGTTGCCCGTGCGGCGCGTGACAAGGGCATCCTGACCGTCGGCGTCGTTACCAAGCCGTTCGCGTTCGAGGGCCTGCGCCGAATGCGTTCGGCCGAGGAGGGCATCGCCGAGCTGCAAAAGCACGTCGATACGCTGATCATCATCCCCAACCAGAACCTGTTCCTGA
This sequence comes from uncultured Sphingomonadaceae bacterium, assembly GCA_964247215.1. GTDB lineage: Bacteria > Pseudomonadota > Alphaproteobacteria > Sphingomonadales > Sphingomonadaceae > Polymorphobacter_B. The sequence continues at coordinate 348 of CAXTTR010000318.1, read as the reverse complement.
TCGCCAACGCCAACACCACCTTCAAGGAGGCATTCGGCATGGCAGACCAGGTCCTGCACCAGGGCGTCCGCGGCATCACCGACCTGATGATCATGCCGGGGCTGATCAACCTCGACTTCGCCGATATCCGCACCGTCATGTCCGAGATGGGCAAGGCGATGATGGGCACCGGCGAGGCCGACGGCGAGAACCGGGCCATCCGCGCCGCAGAGGCCGCGATCTCCAACCCGCTGCTGGAGGACACCTCGATGGCCGGCGCGCGCGGCCTGCTGATCAACATCACCGGCGGCGACGACATGACGCTGTTCGAGGTGGACCAGGCGGCCAACCGCATCCGCGAGGAGGTCG
>CAXTTR010000317.1:0-3817 GCA_964247215.1 uncultured Sphingomonadaceae bacterium | reverse complement strand
GCCGAACATCATGATCGACGGCCACCACCAGCGGTTGAGCGCATCCTGCGCCATCTCGCGCTGCTCGGGCGTACCCTGCGCCATGACCATCATGATCTCATAGCCCTGACGCTGGTGGAAGCTCTCCTCCTTGCAGACGCGGACCATGGCGCGCGCGTACGGCCCATACGACGTGCGCTGCAGCGGCACCTGGTTCATGATCGCCGCGCCGTCGACGAGCCAGCCGATCGCGCCGATGTCGGCCCAGGTGAGAGTTGGATAATTGAAGATCGTCGAGTATTTGGCGCGGCCGCTGTGCAGCGCGTCAATCATCTCGTCACGGCTGGTGCCGAGCGTCTCGGCGGCGCAGTACAGGTATAGCCCGTGGCCGCCCTCGTCCTGCACCTTGGCGAGCAGTACCGCCTTGCGTCGCAGCGACGGCGCGCGGCTCAGCCAATTGCCTTCGGGCAGCATGCCGACGATCTCACTATGCGCATGCTGCGAGATCTGACGCACCAGCGTCTTGCGGTAATTGTCGGGCATCCAGTCCTTGGGCTCGATGAACTCGTCCGCCGCAACGCGCGCCTCGAACGCCGCCACCAGCGCCGGGTCCTCGCGGTGCAGCGGCACCACCGGCGCGGCAGCGGCCTTGGCGTCACCCTTGCTCATGTCGGTCGTGTACATCGCAGCGACTCCCATCGGCCAATGAACCAGCTATATAATAGCCGACCGCGCGGTCAACTAAACAGTTGCCAGCCGACCTGCGTCAAACGCGCTCGATGAGCAGCGCGATCCCTTGGCCGACACCGATGCACATCGTGCACAGGGCGCGCTGGCCACCGGTGCGCACCAGCTCCTCGGTCGCGGTCAGCACCAGCCTGGTCCCCGACATGCCGAGCGGATGCCCGAGCGCGATCGCGCCGCCGTTCGGGTTGACGTGCGCCGCATCGTCCGCCAGCCCGAGCTGGCGCAGTACCGCCAGCCCCTGCGCCGCGAACGCCTCGTTCAGCTCGACCACGTCCATGTCGCCGATGCCTAGCCCCAGGCGCGCCAGCAGCTTGTGGCTCGCCGGAACCGGACCGACGCCCATGATCCGCGGCGGCACGCCCGCAACCGCGCCGCCGGCGACGCGCGCGCGCGGGGTCAGGCCATGCCACTCGACCGCCGCGGCGCTCGCAACGATCATCGCCGCCGCGCCGTCGTTGACGCCCGACGCGTTGCCCGCGGTCACTGTGCCGTGGGCATTGACGATCGGTTTTAGCTTGGCCAGCGCCTCGACACTGGTGACGCGCGGGTGCTCGTCGCGGTCGACGCGCAGGTGGTCGCCGCTGCGCTGCGGGATTTCGACCGCGACGATCTCGGCCTCGAACCGCCCCGCGGCCTGCGCCGCCGCGGTGCGCCGCTGGCTTTCGGCGGCGAACTTGTCCTGATCCTCGCGGCTCACGCCGAACTCGGCGGCGACGTGCTCGGCGGTTTCGGGCATCGCGTCGGTGCCGAACTGGTGTTTGAACGCCTTGTTGACGAAGCGCCAGCCGATCGTCGTGTCCTGCACGGTGTTGACGCGGCTAAAAGCGCTGTCGGCCTTGGGCATGACGAACGGCGCGCGGCTCATGCTCTCGACGCCGCCCGCGACGATCAGCTCGGCCTCGCCCGCCCGGATGGCGCGCGCCGCCATCGCCACTGCGTCCATGCCCGACCCGCACAGGCGGTTGATCGTCGTGCCGGGCGCGCTCTCGCCGAGCCCGCCGAGCAGCGCCGCCATCCGCGCGACGTTGCGGTTGTCCTCGCCCGCCTGATTGGCGCAGCCGATGATCACATCGTCAAGTTGGCTCCAGTCGACACTCGCGTTGCGGTGGTGCAATGCGCGCAGCACACCCGCGAGCAGGTCATCGGGACGGACATGCGCCAGCGCGCCGCCGTAGCGCCCGATCGGCGTACGCGCCGCGTCGCAGATAAAGGCTTCGGCCACCGCTGGTCTCCTCGAGTAAAATTGCATATCGCCTAACGCGTACCGCCACGCTTGGGAACGCCGATGGCCAACATGCTTCGCAATTACGCTGCCGACAGCTGGGTCGCCGCGACCGGCGGCACCGCGCTGCTCCGCTCGGCGATCACCGGCGAGGTCGTGGCGGAAACCGGCAGCCAAGGGCTGAACTTCAAGGCGATGCTCGACCATGCGCGGGCGGTCGGCAGCCCCGCATTGCGCGCCATGACCTTTTACGAACGAGCGCGGATCATCAAGGCGCTTGCCGAGGCGATCATGGCGCGCAAGGACGAGCTCTACGCGCTGTCGTGGGCGACCGGCGGCACCCGGGCCGACAACTGGATCGATATCGAGGGCGGTGCGGGAACGCTGTTCACGATGGCGTCGAAAGGCCGCCGCGAGCTGCCCGACGACACCATCCTGATCGACGGCGGCGTCGAGGCGATCGGCAAGCGCGGCAGCTTCATCGGGCAGCATATCTACACGACGCTGCACGGCGTTGCGGTGCACATCAACGCCTTCAACTTCCCGGTCTGGGGCATGCTGGAGAAGCTCGGGCCGACGCTGCTCGCGGGGATGCCGGCGATCGTCAAACCGGCGTCGGCGACGGCGTATGTGACCGAGGCGGCATTTCGTATCATGATCGAGGCGGACGTGCTGCCGCCGGGCGCGCTGCAGCTGATCGCCGGCGGCGTCGGCGACCTGCTCGATCACCTGACAGGCCAGGACGTGGTGTCGTTCACCGGCTCGGCGACGACCGCGGCGAAGCTCCAGTCGCACCCGGTGATGGCGCGCGAGGCGGTGCGCTTCATCGCGGAACGCGACTCATTGAACGCCACCGTGCTCGGTCCCGATGCGGTGGCGGGGACGCCCGAGTTCGAGCTGTTCGTGCGTGAAGTCGCGCGCGAGATGACCATCAAGGCGGGGCAGAAATGCACCGCGATCCGCCGCGCCTTCGTGCCCGTGGGCCAGATCGACGCCGTCGAGGCAGCGTTGCGCGAGACGCTCGCCAAAGTGGTTGTCGGCGATCCGCAGGTCGAGGGCGTCACCATGGGCGCGCTCGCCAGCCGCGCGCAGCTCGACGACGTGCGGGCGAAGGCGCGCGAGTTGCAGACCGAGGCGCGGCTGGTGTTCGGTGACATCGACCGGGTCGAGATTACCGGCGCGTCGAACGACGGCGCGGTTCACGCCGGCAGCGGCTCGTTCATCTCGCCGCTGCTCTTCCGCGCCGATGCTCCGTGGGTGGCGACGCTCGTCCACGACATGGAGCCGTTCGGGCCGGTGGCGACGCTGATGCCCTACGCCGGTCTCGACGACGCGATCGCGCTGGCGAACCGCGGCCAGGGCTCGCTGGCGCTGTCGTTGTTCACGCACGACCCCGCCGTCGCCCGCGACTTCGTGCTCGGTGCCGCGGCATACCACGGCCGCGTCGTGCTGATCGACCGCGACTGCGCGCGCGAGTCGACCGGGCATGGCTCGCCGCTGCCGGGTCTCGTCCACGGCGGCCCGGGGCGTGCGGGCGGCGGCGAGGAGATGGGCGGCGTGCGCGGCGTCAAGCACCACATGCAGCGCACCGCGCTCCAGGGCAGCCCGCGGACGATCGCCAACGTCATCGGCCGCTGGCTCCCCGGCGCGCCGCAGACCGGCGGCGACACTCACCCGTTCCGCCAGCGTTTCGGCAAACTGGCGCTCGGCTACACGCTGCACACCCCGCCGCGCACGATCACGCTCGACGACATCGAACATTTCGCGCACTTCACCGGCGACACCTTCTACGCGCACATGGACGAAGCCGCGGCGGCGGCGAACCCATTTTTCCCGGGTCGCGTCGCGCATGGCTATCTGATCCTCGCG
>CAXTTR010000316.1:0-3819 GCA_964247215.1 uncultured Sphingomonadaceae bacterium | reverse complement strand
CCCCATCTGCGCCGCCGCGTAGCCAGCGAAAACATCACCGAAATTGCCCGTCGGCACCGAGAAGCTGACCCGCCGCTCGGGCGCGCCGAGGCGGACGGCGGCGTAGAAGTAATAGACGATCTGCAGCAGCAGCCGCGCCCAGTTGATCGAATTGACCGCCGCCAGCTGGTACCTGCCCGCGAGCGCCGCATCGTTGAACATCGCCTTGACCAGCGCCTGTGCGTCGTCGAACGTCCCCTCGACCGCGATATTGTGCACATTGGGAGCTTGCACAGTCGTCATCTGGCGGCGCTGGACCTCCGATATGCGCCCCGCCGGATGCAGCATGAAGACGTCGAGATGCGCGCGCCCCGCCAGCGCGTCGATCGCCGCCGAGCCGGTGTCACCGCTGGTCGCACCGATGATCGTCAGGTGATCGCCGCGCCCGCTCAGGAAGCGCTCGAACATCAAGCCGAGCGCCTGCATCGCGATATCCTTGAACGCGCACGTCGGCCCGTGAAACAACTCGAGCAGCCAATGCTGCCGGTCGAGCTGGACCAGCGGCGCGACCGCGGCATGGCTGAACCCGGCATAGGCCTGCGTCAGCAGCGTCCGCAGCTCGGCCTCGGTCAGCGCGTCACCAACGAACGGCAAGCAGACGCGCACCGCAGTCTCGACATAGCTCAGCCCGGCCAGCGCGCCGATGTCGTCGCGGCTGAACTGCGGCCACCGCGCGGGCACATACAACCCGCCGTCGCTCGCCAGCCCGGTCAATGTCACGGCCTCGAAATCGAGGGCGGGCGCGTCGCCCCGAGTGCTCACATACTGCATAGGGCGCGAGGCTTAGCGGTGCGCGGCAGGCGGGGCAACCATGGCTTACCCCGCATTCGCTGCCCCAGCGAAAGCTGGGGTCCATCTTCGACCGAGCGGCAGCCCTGCCCGGAGATGGGCCCCAGCTTGCGCTGGGGCAGCCGATTTACGCTGGGGCAGCGGGCCTATGATCGTCACCTTAGCCGGTGAACGCGTCCACCATGTTCCGCGAGCCGATCAGGAACGCATCCGCCGCCAATCGCAACGGCGCGGCGTCGGCATCGCTGGTGCGGCTGGCAAGCAGCATGGCAAAGTGCGCGTACGCGCCTTCATACTCGACCTGCGGCGCGACCGGTACATCGTGCCCGTCGATGCTGAGCTTCGCGCCACCCTCGGTCAGCACGAGCGGTGGCGCATCACTGCAGGTCACGCTGATCGTCCATGATTGCGGTGTCAGCCCGCGCCAGTCGAGGTCGACGCCGCCGCCGAGCCCGGACCAGCCCATTCGCGCGGTGATCGGCGACTGGAACCCCGCCGGGATGTCAAGCTCGGCGTGGTCGAGGATCAGCGGCACTGGCATGATCCGAGTAGCGATCGAAAACGCGTTGATCCCCGGGTCGAGCACGCCGAAGCCGCCCGCCGTCCAGATCCAGTCCTGCCCCGGATGCCAATGACGGACATCCTCATGCCAGGTAATGTCGAGCGCCGTCACGGTCTTGCCCGCCAGCGCCGTGCGCGCCGTCTCGACCCCGGCGGCAAAGCGCGAATGCCATGACTGGAACAGCACGCGCCTGGCCGCCGCCGCCTGCGCGACGAGCTCCTCGAATGCCGTCAACGTCGCGGTCGGCGGCTTTTCGAGCAGCACGTCGACCCCGGCACGCAGGCAGTCAAGCGTGATCGGGTAATGGAACTGCGTCGGCGTGCACACCGCGACCGCGTCGACAATGTTTGCCGCGAGCATTTCCTTATAGTCGGTATAGCTCGCGACGTTAGGAACGCCGTCGCCGCTGCCGCTGGGGGTAGCGACGGCCGTCAGCGTGAACGCCGGGTTCTTGGCGATCGCGGGCAGATGCGAATCGCGCGCGATCTTGCCGAGGCCTATAAGCCCGAGACGGATGATTGTCATGCGAGGCGTATATCGCACCCGGTGCGGGATGCGAGAGGAAATGCGCGGGCATACACGCGAAGCGCCCGCTGCCCCAGCGCAGCTGTTGCAACCGGCACGCGATCTTGTGCGCCCGGCGCTTGCCCGTTGCGGCGCGCCCGTTAAGGTACGCGCGCAATGTGGCAACTGTATCAATATCCGCTGTGCCCGTTCAGCCGCAAAGTCCGCATCGTCTGCGCCGAGAAGGGCGTCGCGGTCGAACTTGTGCGCGAGCTGCCGTGGGAACGCCGCGACGGCTTTGCCAAGCTGAACGCCGCTGGCCAAACTCCGGTGCTCGCCGACGGTAACCTCGTGCTGGCCGACTCCGCCGCGATTGTCGAATACCTGGAAGAAACCATCGAGCGTACGCCGCTGCTCGGCAGCGGCGCACTCGAACGCGCCGAGACCCGGCGAATGGCGGCGTGGTTCGACCAGAAATTCTATTCCGAAGCGGTCGTGCCGTTACTTGCCGAACGCATGTTCAAGCGCGTCGTCAGCCGCCAGCCGCCCGACGCGGCAACGCTGCGCGCCGCCGCTCGCGCCGTCGAGAGCCACCTCGATTACCTCGACGACCTGCTCGACCACCGCCGCTGGGTATCGGGCATCGCGTTCGGGGTGGCGGACATCGCCGCCGCCGCGCAGATCTCGATCGCCGATTACCTCGGCGGCATCGACTGGCTCGGTCATGACGCGACGCGGCAATGGTATATGGCGGTCAAGTCACGGCCTAGCTTCCGGCCATTGCTGGCCGAACGCATGGAAGGGCTGCCGCCACCGGCGCACTATGACAAGCTGGATTTCTAGGGTCGAGCTCGATCAAGTCCGGGTCGTCGACCCCGTGCAGGCGGGGGTGTCGCCTGAAGGGGTTTAGCGATCAGCAATCTCAGCGAGGTGCCATTCGGATACCGCCATCGAGGCGCACATCTTCGCCGTTGAAATAGCTGTTCCGGCACATTTCGAGTGCCAGGCTGGCGTATTCCGCCGGAATGCCGAGCCGCTTCGGGAACGGCACGCTGGCGGCGAGTGCATCCCTTACCTTGTCGGGGGCACCTTGCATCAGCGGCGTGTTGAAGATGCCGGGCAGGATGGTGTTGACGCGGATACCTTCGCTCATCAGGTCGCGGGCGATCGGCAGCGTCATGCCGACGATGCCGCCTTTGGAGGCGCTGTACGCCGCCTGGCCGACCTGGCCGTCCTCGGCGGCGACGCTGGCGGTGTTGACGATGACCCCGCGTTCGCTGTCGGTAATCGGGTCGAGCGTCAGCATCCCCGCCGCCGCCTTGGCGATGCAGCGGAAGCTGCCGACGAGGTTGACCTGGATGATCAGGTTGAACGCGTCCAAGGGGAAGTGCTTGATCTCGCCGGTCTCGCGCGCCCGGCTGGCGGTCTTGACGGCGTTGCCGATGCCGGCGCAGTTGATCAGGATACGCTCCTGGCCGTGCGCCACGCGGGCTTGAACGAAGCCGGCGTCGACCGACTCGTCGCTGGTCACATCGACCTGGCAGAAGACGCCGCCGATATCGGAAGCGACCTGCGCACCCCTGGCAGCATCGCGGTCGAACACGGCGACCTTGACGCCCGCCGCGGCCAGCGCGCGAGCGGTCGCTTCACCCAGTCCAGACGCCGCGCCGGTGACGACCGCCGCGCAACCGTTCAGTTCCATGTCGCTCTCCCTGGTTCAGGCGGCTCCCCCCTATGGCGGTGTCGGCGAATCGGCAAGCTGTGCTGCGTGCCGGTAGCCGACCACGGCCTCGCGGTAGGCGAGGTAAATAGTCGTGCCGAGAATGATGCCGCCACCGATGAAGGTGCCAAGGTCGTAGCGCTCGCCGAAAAGCCCGATGCCGAACGCGGTGATCAGCCCGAAGCGGACGAAGTCATACGGCAGC
>CAXTTR010000315.1:0-3827 GCA_964247215.1 uncultured Sphingomonadaceae bacterium | reverse complement strand
CGGCTGCCACCCGGGTGACATCAGCTGGCGCGCCGGGGTCGACGTGCTCAGCCTCGGCGTGATCAAGAACGGCGGGCTGTCGGCGGAGGCGCTGGTGGTGTTCGCCCCCGAACTCGTGCCCGAGCTGCGCTTCCGCCGCAAACGCGCCGGGCAGATGCCGAGCAAGGGCCGCTTCAACGCCGCGCAACTGCTCGCGTACGTCGAGACCGGCGCGTGGCTGCGCAACGCCGCGCGCGCCAATGCCGGGGCAGCGACGCTCGCGGCGGCGGCGCACGACCGTCTGCTGCACCCGGTCGAGGGCAACGAAGTCTTCGTCGCGCTCGGCAGCAATACAGCGGCCACGAAGCTGCGCGAGGCGGGCTTCACCTTCTACGATTGGGGCGCGGCCGGCTCGGGCGAGGCGCGCTTCGTGGTTGCATGGGACACGCCTGAGGCGGACATCGCGGCTTTGGCATCGGCGCTGGCCGAGCTCTCCGGGGCGGCGCTACCTACCCGCGCGCAAATAGCCGCCGAGTGACCGCGCTCGACGCGAGCGCTGGCAGGGTCTCGACCGGCCCCGCTAGCGGTGCAGGCGCGCTCGCTGCAGCGCTGCTGATGACCCCGCGCGTCGTCATCCAGTTCGCCGTCGTCTCGCTGATTTGGGGGTCGACGTGGCTCGTCATCACGGCACAGCTTGGCGTCGTGCCGCCGTCGTGGTCGGTTGCCTACCGCTTCCTGCTCGCCGCCGTGCTGATGCTGGCACTGTGCCTCGCCACTGGCAAGCCGCTGCGGATGAGCGGCGCCGGGCACGGCTTCGCGCTCGCGGTCGGCGTGCTGCAGTTCACCGGCAACTTCAACTTTGTCTACCGCTCGGAGCAGTATCTGACCTCGGGGCTGGTCGCGGTGGTGTTCGCGCTGCTGGTCGTTTCGAACGCGCTGCTCGCACGCATATTCCTGAAAACGCGCGTCACGGCGCGCTTCATGCTCGGTGGCGCGCTCGGTATCGCCGGCGTGCTGATGATGTTCGGCACCGATCTCGCCGCGCCCGCCGCGAACAGTCATGTCGTCACCGGGCTCATTCTCGTCGGGCTTGGCGTCGTCAGCGCGTCGGGGGCGAATGTGCTGCAGGCGACCAGGCTCGGCCGCAGTCTACCGATTGAGACGGCGCTGGCGTGGGGCATCGCCTACGGCGCGCTACTCGACACCGTACTGGCGTGGAGCAGCAGCGGCCCGCCGGTATTCGACTGGCACTGGCGTTACCTCGCGGGGCTCGTCTATCTCGCGGTTATCGCCACGGTCGTCGCATTCAGCGCGTATTACAGCCTGATCCGCAGCATCGGCCCGGCGCGCGCGGCGTACACCAGCGTGGTCACGCCGGTGGTGGCGCTATCGCTGTCGATGGCATTCGAGCATTACCGCTGGACGGCGCTGGCGGCGAGCGGTGCGGCGCTGGCGCTCGTCGGGCTGGTGGTCGCGCTGCGGAGCCGGGAGGTTAGTGCGTAGCTACTTCGGCCACATCCGCTGCAGTTCCTTTTCGCCGTCGAGCCACTGGTGCTTGAGCGCGCCCGCGACGTGCAGCGCGAACAGCCCGTAGAGTGCGTAGGCCAGCCACGCGTGCAGCGTGAACAGCCGGTCGTGCCAAAGCTCCTTCTCCGCTGGCGGCAGGTGCATGAGGAACCCGAGCCGCGGCCACGGCACCAGCCCGAATAGCGACATCGGATGCGTCGCGGCATCCTTCCACGCCGAATCGTGCATCCAGCCCGACACCGGCAGTGCCAGGATCAGCGCGTACAGCGTGATGTGCGCGGCGTGCGATGCGGTCCTTTCCCAGCCGGCATAGGTTCCGGGAAGCGCCGGGGGCGTATGCCGCCAGCGCCAGACGATACGCAGTAGCACGAGGCCGAGTACGGTGATCCCGATCGACTTATGCGTGTCGATAACCGTTCGCACCGCGCTGTCGGGGAAGTAGTCCGCCGTCAGCGCCAGCGTGATATTGGCAGCGAGCAGCAGCGCAATCGTCCAGTGCAGCCAGATCGCCGTCGTCGTATAGCGCGGCATCGCGGCCGGCGGCGTTGGCTGGGCGGCGTGGCTCGCTGTCGTGGCAGGTGGCATCTTTATCCTCACCGCAAGTTCAGGCCCGCCCGGTATAAACCGCACCGTCGCAATCGCCGCACGTCGCGCTTATCTGACACAAGCCGGATGCGTATCGGTATACGGCACGCTGCCGACGCTGGGAACTGGTCGTGATCGCACAGGAACGCATGTGACGCCGTCCGCTGCCAAGGCCCTCGCCGGTCAGCTTTCGCCAGCATGAGCACTGCGCTGCAGGCGGCGCTACCAGCGGCTCCGTCATCACTGGCCGCCGCGCTGCTCGCCAACTCACCGCGGCGCTCGCCGCCGTCGACACCGCTCGCCAGCCTGCTCATTCACGGCGGCGTCCTGGCGCTGTGGGTTGTGCTGTTTGCCGGAGCGTTCGGCTTCAGCGGCGTGTTCGCGTGGAGCACCGGGCTGGTCTACATAACCTATGACACGCTGCTGCTGATTTTTACCTTCGTCCAGACCCGCAGTTTACGCTGCACGCCCGTCCCTGTGTCGGGCACTGGCACCGCCAGCGTCGGGGTGATCGTCGCCGCACACAACGAGGCGGCGGTGCTGCCGGTGACGCTTGCGGCATTGTACGCCCAGACCGACGTGCCCGACTTTATCGTCATTGCCGACGATGGGTCGAGCGATGGCACTGCGGCGCTGCTGACGGGCAGCTTCGGCTTGACCCAGCCGCCGCTCGGCGAGCTTAGCGCGCCGAGCCAGACGCACGCCGGGCTGTGCTGGCTACGCCTCCCGCACGGCGGCAAGGCGCGCGCCTTGAACGTCGCGATCGAGCAGCTGGCAACCGACATGGTGCTCACTGTCGACGCCGACACGCTGCTCGAACCTGCCGCGATCGCCGCGATGCGCGAGGCCTTTGCGCGTCAACCCGGCCTAGTCGCTGCCACCGGCGTGCTGACCCCGGTGTGCGACCGCTCGCTGTCGGGGCGGCTGTTCGAGTGGTTCCAGCGCTATGAGTATGTCCGCAATTTCCTGTCGCGCTACGCCTGGATGCGGGTCGACGCGCTGCTGCTGATCTCGGGCGCGTTCGCGGGATTCCGGCGGTCCGCGGTGATTACCGTCGGCGGTTTTGACACCGACTGCCTCGTCGAGGACTACGAGCTCATCCACCGGCTCAGCCGCTACGGCACGCTGCACGCCCTCGACTGGCATACCGCGGTGATCGGCGGGGCGCGGGCGCGGACCGCGGCTCCAGCGACGCTGCCGGCCTTCCTGCGCCAGCGCCGCCGCTGGTTCGGCGGCTTCCTGCAGACGCAATACTGGTACCGCGACATGGTCGGCAACGGCCGCTACGGCTCGCTCGGGCGCTGGATGCTGCCGGTCAAGGCGATCGACACGCTGCAGCCGATCTTCGGACTGACCGCGTTCGCGCTGCTGCTGTTCTATCTCGTTACCGGGCGCGTCCACGTGCTGCTGCCGGTGGCGCTGGTGATCGGCGCGAAGATCGTCATCGACCTCGCGTTCCACCTGTGGTCACTCGGGCTTTATCGGCGCTGGGCACCCTGCACGGCGTCATCAGCATGCTGGCGCTGGGCCGGCGGCAGCGCGATGGCGGCGGGCCCGGCGATCGTCGCTTCGCTGCTTGAACCGTTCAGCTTCCAGCTGCTCCGCCATGCCGGGGCGGCGTGGGGGTGGGTGTATTTCCTGACGGGGCGGCAGACGTGGGGGCAGTCGAGTAGAGGCGGGCTGGCCTGACCCGAAGACGACCGGCAGCGAACCGCCCAAAATAAACCCGCCGCCCC
>CAXTTR010000314.1:0-3834 GCA_964247215.1 uncultured Sphingomonadaceae bacterium | reverse complement strand
GCCAAGATCGTGCGGGGGACCGAGCATCGCCGCACCGCTGAAGCGCCGGTGTGCGTCAGAAACCGCGCCATCTTGGAAACCGAAGACAGCAGCTTCACCGGGTATGACGGACCATGGATTACCGGTGCGCTATCGTCGTTCGGGTATGACTTGCCGGTCTACGACAGCATCGTTGCCTACGGTGACTATCGCGGCATTCGCGGCCAACTCTGGAACGGCGGCTCGCTGCCGGCCAGCGCCACCGCTTACCCGGTCTATGCGCTCGGCCAGCATCGCCGCCAGGTGTTCTTCGGCAACGTCGGCGAGCGCATCGGTAGCGGTCCCGACAAGATGTTCGGCTGCGGCGAGCAGGAACAGGCCGACATGGCCGAGTGCATCGTCGAGTCCAACACCATCGCCGGCGAGCGCGTCAACTGGGGCTATAACGACAGCAACATCGGCGCGACCGTGGCGGCTACCGACAGCCAGGCGCAGAACAGCTATCTCAACAACCGCGTCGCGGGCAACATGCTTGCCGCGCACTTCACCAAGCACGACCGCTTCGACGACCCCACCGTCAAGGGCCAGCGCGTCGCCGCCGCAGACCCGCGTGTCCACGGCATCCGCCCCTACAACACCAACTGTTACGCCTCGCTTTACGGCGTCGGGCAGCGGGACAATGTCAATCTCGCGCAGACCAACCTCGGCGTTCAGCCGGAATCGTTCAATCACGAATATGAGGGGCTGAACTGCCGCTTCGACCTCGCACCGATCGATCCGAAATACACCAGCGACAAAAGCCGCTGGCGGCTTGGCACCGACTTCAGCGCGACCGCGACCGGCGGCGGAGACTATACGCCGCTTGCGGCTTCACCCGCTATCGGTCGCCTAACCAGCGGTAACAGCGACCGCGACGCCTCAAACACGTCGCGCGCCGCGGTCTTTGCAGCGGGCGCGATCGAGGCTGCGGCGATTGTCGCAACTTCGCTGGTTCCGGCGAACACGCGTCACAGTAACTTGGTCAGCAGCCCGGCCGTAAGCTGGACGGCGCTGGTGCGCGGGGCTTCGTCGTTGCTGGCGACCCGTGCGGCCAGCGCCGGCGTCGGTTGGACCGGCATCGTGAGTGGAACACGCAACGCGCTCGCAACGCGCTCGCTTGTATCGCGGCTGACATGGGCAACTTCGCTCAACGCCAGCCGGTCGTCGCTCACTACACGCTCGATCGCTTCGGGCCTTACCTGGGCGGCGTCGCTCAACCCGACCCGATCGTCGCTGACAACGCGCGCCAGTCCAACGAGCACGGCTTGGACGACAGTGCTGAGCAGCGTCCGTTCGACGCTCACGCTTAACCCCAGCGCGGCGAGCTTCGCCCGGCTTGGCTGGGCAGGAACGGTGTCTGGAGCGCATGGGGCGGTCACAACGCGAGTTGGTGCAGCGGCGCTTGGCACGAGCGTCAATATCCCGCCGACCCTGCTCGCTCCCAATGGCACCACGCACGTGCTGGTCGATGCTTTCAGTTTCAACCTGCAGCCGGGCGGCAACGACGGCAGCAGCTTCCGCACGGTCTTGGTCCCGAGCGACTTCCGGGTTCACTCGATCACCCTTTCGTAACGCTGATCCTCAACCACCGAAAAGGACTCCACATGGGCAAATATGCTAACACCGACGTGCTCGACGGCGCGCTCAACATCGTCAAGCTGAATGCCACAACGATGATCGCGATGAGCGGCCAGCCCGCGACCTACGCTGCCGCGACCGCGGGCAAGCTGTGCGAAACGCCGATGACCACCGCCGATTTCACGCTCGCTGTCGGCGACGTGTCGGGGCGCAAGGTCACCGTCGCGGCGAAGTCCGGCCTGGCGGTCGCAGCGGCCGGTACTGCCGACCATGTCGCGCTGCTCGATCCGGCCAACTCGCGGCTGCTGTACGTCACGACCTGCCCGGCGCAGGCGCTGCCAACCGGCGGAACGGTTAGCTTCGCGCCGTGGAGTGTCGAGGTCAACAACCCGGTCTGAGCCGTCTCTTACTCCCGCGCGGTGAACCGCGCGGGAGCCTTCCTCGTAGCCAGCGGGAGACAGCATGTGGGGATCTTCCTGAAGGATCCGTTGGCGGCGATCGACTATGCGATCGACTGGTCGGCGGGCTATCTCGGCAGCCGCAACATCATCGCGAGTACATGGCAAGTCGCCCCGGTCGAACCTGGCGGCATCGCTATCGCCTCGGCGCGGCGTAGCGCCAGCGGCACGTCGGTAACACTGAGCGGCGGCATCACGGGACATGTCTACCGCATCACCAATTGCGTCACGCTGTCGGACACGTCGGTCGACGAGCGCAGCGTCACCATTCGCGTGGAGGTTCGCTGATGCTGATCGAGCCCAACGCACCTCCGGTCGCGCCGGTCGCGGTCGACGAGGTCAAAGCTTTCCTGCGGCTGAGCGGCTGCGACGAGGATGCGCTGCTTGCCGGCTTCATCCGTACCGCGACCGCGCTCGCCGAAGCCTTTACCAACCAGCGGCTGATCGCGCGCGACCTGTCGCAGCGGGTCAATGCCAGCTCACGCTGGCAACGCCTGCTCGCCGCGCCGGTCGTGGCGATCACAGCTGTCGACGGCGCGGCGGGCGCGCTGCCCGGCGGCAGCTATGAGACCGATATCGACCTCAACGGCGATGGCTGGATGCGCTGCCTCGACCCGGTGTCGATCGGCGCTAGCGTTGTCCAGGCGCTCGAGGTCGACCCGCGCGGTGACAACTGGGGCATGGGCTGGAGCCTTGCACTGCCGCCGCACCCGCCGCTGCGGCTGACGGTGCACTACACTGCGGGCATGGCCGCCGACTGGAATGGCATTCCCGAGCCGCTGCGGCAGGGCATCGTCCGTCTGGTGTCGCACCTGCACGCCCACCGCGATGCCTCCGACGCGGGCGGACCGCCGGCGGCGGTTGCCGCGCTGTGGCGACCATGGCGCCGGATGCGGCTGCATTAGGGAGATGCTGCGATGACCGATGAATTCAGCGGCGCGCTACGCGAAGCCGTGACGATCGAGAACTGGTCGGGCGTTCCCGACGATCTGGGCGACGTTACCGCGAGCTGGCTGCCCGCCGGGGCCGATTGGGCCGCAATCGTGCCGATCGAGCGCGGCTATGGCGATGCGATCAACCCGGTCGCGGGCGAAGGGCGGGTGTCGCGCCCGCGTTTTCGCCTGACGCTACGCAATCGCAGTGACATCGGACTGACCAGCCGGTTCCACTGGCACAGGCACCTGCTCACGGTGATCCGGCTCGAGCCTGATCCGCGAGTCCGCGACCGCATGACATTATTGGTGGAGCAGCGCGCATGACGATGGCCGAACTGGTCGACACGCTGAATGCCCGCGGCACTGCGGCCGGAGCGCAAGGCGTCGCGGCAGCGCAAGCGGCAATCGCCACGACTGCCGCGACCGAGCTGCCCCATGTGCATGTCGAGATCGTGCCCGACGGCCTGACGCTTACTGCGCCTGGCCTGGTGGCGCGAGCTACCGGCGCGCGCGCGCACGGCCCTGACCCCCGGCTGATCGGATTGATGCCGCTGGTGCTCGCAGCCGGTGCACCGTCGTGAGTTCGGCAAGCCTCGCGGTGCAACGCGCACTCTTCGCCGCGTTCGCTGCCGAGTCCGGACTGGCGACGCTGACTGGCGTTTATGATGCCGTGCCTGCCGAGGCGACCGCGCCTTACCTGACGCTCGGCCCCGACATCGTCACCGACTGGAGTGGTAAAACCGCGGTCGGCCATGAACACCGCGTCCAGCTGGCGATCTGGGACAGCGGCCCCGGGACGGCGCGCGCCAAGACGCTGCTCGCAGCGGTCGAAGCTGCCGTACGCG
>CAXTTR010000313.1:0-3855 GCA_964247215.1 uncultured Sphingomonadaceae bacterium | reverse complement strand
GCGCGGTGGCGCTTCGCGACGCGGTCGGTGTCGCCCGCCGCGCTCAGCCAGTCGGTGAAGCGCTTCGGTGTCACCTCGACCGCGCCGCCGGGGGCGAGCAGCGCCCATGCCTGGCCGCTGGCTGCCGGGCTGCCGCCCTCGGCGACACGCGCCCAGCGCGCTGCCTCGCTGGTCAGCCCGGCGCTCAACATCGAGCCGATCAGTTCGGGCGCATCGGCGGCGAAGGCGCTGTCCGGCGCGACGCGGGCGGCGGCGAGCGCGGTCTCGACGTGCGCGCCGTAGCGTTCGGTCTCATCGGTGCCGCTCGCCCAGATCGCCCGCATCGCGGCGACGCGGTCGCTGGTGCTTGCGGCGACATAGGCGCGGCGCAGGTCCGCCGCAGCCCCGCGGTCGCTGGCGGCATCGGCGCTGCGTAGCGCGACCATCTCGCCGACGCTGGCGATGCCGAGCGCGGCGGCCGGGCGCAGTGCGGCGGCACGCACGTCGGGCGAGAGCCCGCTGGCGCGCATCACCCAGCCGTAGCTCGCACCGTGGCTCGACGTTGCGAAGCGCGTCAGCAGCTCGGGCGGGACCGTTACCCCAGCCGCCGCCGTAATCCCGAAGCGGTACGGCGTCAGCCCGTCGACTTCGTCCCAGTTTATGTTGGCGGCGCGACCCCCGGCTCCAGCGAGCGCCGCGACGCGTTCGCCGAGCCGCAGGTCGAACTCGTCGACGTCGCCCTTGTCGTGCAGCGTATCGAAGCCGCGCGCGGCGCTAACGTCGTCGCCCGACAGCGCGGCGCACATCGCTTCGCTTAGCCGCCATAGCGGATCGGGCGATACCGCGACGCCGGTGGCGGCGATCGGGCACATGCCGGCGGGGTCGGCGGCGGCGTACTGGACCTGGCCCGCGATGCGGTAAAGCAGCGGTGTGAAACGGTCGGCGGGGACGAAATCGACCAGCGCCTTCGCCCCGTCGACTTCGCCCATCCGCAGCAGCAGCCCGGCACGTGCCGCGATCCAGTCGGCGGGATTGACTCCCGCTGGCGCGGCGCTCTCGCTGAGCAGCGCGCGGCGCAGCACGATATGCGCCCAGCGCGACGCGACGGGAGCTTCCATGCGGCGCATCAGCCCGCTGACGAAGCGCGCGTTGCTGCCACCGAACGCACCGATGCCGTAGCCGCCGATCGCCGGGGTCAGCGGTCCGGCGACATCGACGGTGCGCCCGGTCGCGGACGGCAGATCGAACGGATCGGGCGCGGCGGCCGCAGTCTGCGCCGTCGCGCCGTCCGCGGACGCAGCAGGCGTTCCAGTGGTGGTCTCGCCATCCGCGGCATCGCCGGTCGGGATCGGCTGCGGGGCAACCACCGGCGGCGGCGTTACCGGGCCAAAGCTGTCGGGCAGCAGCGATTTCGGCGCGGCCTCGGACGCGGGCGGCGTCTGCCCGACGCTCGGCCATGCGAACAGCAGCGCACCGACCCCGATCAGCAGCGGTGCCGGGGGAGCGCCGCGCCGCGCGCCCGGCTTACGTCGCCGGATGGTCATTCGGCACGACGACCTCGATATGGCGGCTCGGCGCGGGCACGTCGACGAACGCCAGCGCCACCGCGCCGACGACGATAACCGCGAGCAGCGCGACGACGAGCCACAGCAGCAGTCGCGCCGTCGATTGCTTGGCGCGGCCCGAACCGCGCGACATTCCTAAAGGCTTCATCTTGTCCATCGCGGGTGTATAGCGGGCGGCAAGGTGAAGTGCGATGCAAAAAACCAGACGGTCGGCGCGACTATAATGGCGACTGGCGAAGCCGGTGTCAGCGACGGTGCGCGGTCGATCGTGCTGGTCGGGCTGATGGGTGCCGGCAAGTCGACGGTGGGACGGCGGCTGGCGCTGCGGCTCGGGCTGCCGTTCGTCGATGCCGATGTCGAGATCGAGGCGGCGAGCGGCATGGCGATTGCCGAGATGTTCGAGCGCTACGGCGAGGCGGCGTTCCGCGACGGCGAGCGCCGCGTCATCGCGCGGCTGCTCGGCGGCCCGCGCCATGTGCTGGCCACCGGCGGCGGCGCGTTCGTCGACCCGCACACGCGTGCGCTGATCCTCGCCCAAGCGACCGCGGTATGGCTCGACGCCGACGTGTCGACGTTGGTCGAACGCGTCCGCCGCCGCAATACCCGCCCGTTGCTCAAGGGCCGCGACCCGGCGGCGGTGCTGCGCGAGCTCGCCGCGGTGCGCAACCCGCTCTATGCCGAGGCGCAGGTCCACATCAACAGCCGCCCGTCGCCGCACGAAGTCACCGTCAAGGCGATCATCGCGGCGCTGACCGCGGCGCAGGTGCAGGCGTGAGCGCGACGGTGATCGTCGAGCTTGGGCCGCGCCGCTACCCGATCGAGATCGCCTCCGGCCTGCTCGCCCGCGCTGGAGCCGAGGTCGCCCGGCTCGGCCCGCAGCGCCGCTTCGCCGTGGTCACCGACACGACCGTCGCGGCGCGCTACCTCGAACCGCTGACTGCCGGCTTTGCTGCCGCCGACCTTACGCTGACCCCGATCATCGTGCCGCCGGGCGAGGCGAGCAAGAACTGGGCGACGCTCGAACGCGTCACCGAGGCGCTGCTCGCGCTCGGCGTCGAGCGCGGCGATGCGGTGCTGGCGCTCGGCGGCGGCGTCATCGGCGACTTGACGGGGTTCGCCTGTGCTATCCTCAAGCGCGGCTGCCGCTTCGTGCAGATCCCGACGACGCTGCTGGCGCAGGTCGACAGCTCGGTCGGCGGCAAGACCGCGATCAACGCCGCCGCGGGCAAGAACCTCGTCGGCGCGTTCCACCAGCCCGCGCTGGTGCTGATCGACCCCGATCTGCTCGACACGCTGCCGCCGCGTGAGCTTCGCGCCGGTTATGCCGAGGTGGTCAAATACGGGCTGCTCGGCGATGTCGGCTTCTTCGACTGGTGCGAGGCGAACGCCGCCGCGCTGCTCGCGGGCGATGCCGCGGCGCGCACCGATGCCATCGCCGCGAGCTGCCGCGCCAAGGCGGCCATCGTCGCCGCCGACGAACGCGAGACCGGCGACATGCGCGCGTTGCTCAACCTCGGCCACACCTTCGGTCATGCGCTCGAGGCTGAGGCCGGCTTCTCCGACCGGCTGCTGCACGGCGAGGCGGTCGCCGTCGGCATGGCGCTGGCATTCCGCTTCTCCGCCGCGCGCGGGCTGTGCAGCGCCGCCGATGCGGAGCGCGTCGTCGCCCATCTGGCGAGCGCCGGAGTGCCGGTCCACCCGCGCGCTGCCGGCATCGCTGGCGCCGCCGCGCCGCTGATCGACCATATGCGGCAGGACAAGAAAATGGCGGGCGGCACGCTGCCGTTCATCCTCGTGCGCGGCATCGGGGCAGCCTTCGTGTCGCGCGACGTGGCGCTTAGCGACGTCGAAGCCTTCCTCGACCATATTCTCGCCGAGCCCGCCTGATGCCCAAGCGCGTCGCCAAATCCGACCTGCCGAGCAAGCTATGCGCCGCCTGCCAGCGCCCGTTCAGCTGGCGCAAGAAGTGGGAGCGCGATTGGGACAACGTCAAATACTGCTCGGACAAGTGCCGGATGACCAAGGCGTAGCTTCGGATGCCGCAGCTTTGGGGTGGTTAGCGGCCATGCAGCTCTTGGAAACGTGCTTGGCGTAAGCAGACGTATGCCAAACGCAGGCTTGGAGTTTTAACAGTATAATAGCTACTAACGTCCACTTATCGTTGGGTCTTCGTTTCATTGATGACGCCATCGCAAACATCTCCAACAAAACGGAGAGTGACCGAGTAGCTGCCATCATGAGCAATTGCCTGCCATGTTGCGATACTCTTGTTGTCACCTAAGGTAGAGGTACTTTGCGGGCTCCCGACTAT
>CAXTTR010000312.1:0-3869 GCA_964247215.1 uncultured Sphingomonadaceae bacterium | reverse complement strand
CGAGTTCTCGGGCTTCAACGCCAGATTACCCGCAACCGTGGTGTTGGGCTGTCCGGATGCCGGATCACTGATCAGGCCGATTTTGGACGCAGGCGCTCCCTGCGCCAAACAGATTGCGGTGAGCAGGGCGTTACCGACCGGCTTCGACCCCGAGCAGGGATCGGCGGACAGATTGGTGAGGCTTGGGCTGGCCGGCTGGAATAGCTCGTTGATGTTGGGAGCGCGCACCGCGTGCTGATAGACGCCGCGGAACTTCAGCCCCTCGACCGCGGTCCAGCTGCCGCCGGCTTTGTAGGTTGTCGTGTTGAAGGTCGGATTGCCGGGGGTGTCGACCCTGTAATGCGAGTAGCGAACACCGGTCTCGAGGGTAAGATTCTGTATGAACTTCTTGTCCTCGACCAACGGCGCGATAAGTTCGCCGAAGCCTTCGAGGACGTTGTAACCGCCGCTGAACGGCGTCAGCGTCGAATCGAGCCCCAGCTCGCCCGGCGTCGTTTTCTCGATATCGCCGTTCTGCGATGCTTGATAATCGCGGTAATCGGCACCGACGGCGAACTTGACCGGGGTCGCTGCGAACGGGCTGGTATATCCGAAGTCGCCGTTCAGCTGTCCCGACACCTGAGCGAGCGACGCCCGGACGACGCTGAACGCCGGCACGCTGACGTATCTGTTCATCGCTGGCGTCACCGAGCCGATCGGACCGAAGATGTTCAGCGGTACGCAGCCGACATTGCCGCTGAGACAAGTCGTCTTGTTGGTCGCAAGCAGCGCATCACGAACGCGCGACACCGAATAATAACCGGCCTCGGTGTGATCGTTCGTGCTCTCGCCGTAGCTGCCGGCGACGTCGAAACTGAGATGGTCGTTGAGCTTGCCGCGAATACCGCCGCGAACGTCGAAGGTCTGGACCTCGTAGCGGTCGACCCGAGGGCCATTGTCGACCGAACGGTAGCGCAGTTCCTCGGTTACCGTCCGATAGTTCGCATTGGCCGGACTGGTCGCGACGGCGGCGGCGTTGCATTCCGCTGCCGTATATCCGGCATCGGCGCAAAAGACATTTCGCTCGCCAGCCGAAAGATACGGATTGGACAGCGGAATAGTGACGTTCGATCCGGTGACGCCCGACGGCGCGACGATCGTCTGGGTAACGTTCTTGGAATAAAGCCCACGCACATAGACGTCGATGTCGTCGGCGACCTCGTATCGGCCCGCGGCGAAGACGTTGTAACGCTTAAACGGCAACTGGAAGATATTGTAGGGATTGAAATTGAAGGGCTGATAGATGCCGGTGTTGAACGTCCCCGTCTCCGGGCGGGCCTGAACACGGCCGCCGGTATTGCCGAGCAAGGTAAAGACCACTGGATCCGAGAAGCTCGACCCGGCCGGTCTGCCCGAGAACGAGTCGAGCGCGGTTACCGAAAACTCGCGGTCGCCTTGATAGACCGCCTGCGCGCTCTGATACCCGGCGGACACGACGAAGTTGGCTTTGCCGTCGGCGAAATTGGCACCGAGGGTGGCGTCGATCCGGAGGTAATCGCCGTCGCCCTTGCCGTTGATCTGATTGGAAGCCTGCACTTCGAAGCCCGAGAAATCCGGCCGGGTGATGAAGTTGATCACCCCCGAAATCGCATCCGCGCCGTACGTAGTCGATGCACCGCCGGTCAGATTCTCGACGCGCTGGATTAGCGCCAGCGGGATGTTGTTGAGATCGACGCGCCCGATGAGGTCGGCTGGTACGATACGCTGGCCGTCGAGCAGGACGAGGTTGCGGTTCGGACCGAGACCGCGAAGATCGGCGAACGCAAAACCCGGGTTGCCGTTGTTGACAGCGTTGCCAAGGCTGGGAACGACACCTGGCAGTTCGCGGAGCAGATCTTCGGCGGTATTGGATTGACGAAGCTGGATTTCCGCCCGGCCGGTTACCAGCACAGGTGTCGCCGAGATGATCGCCGGATCCCGGATCAGTGAACCAGTAACGATGATCTCACCGGAACTGTCCGCGACCTTGGGCGCGCTTTCCGAGGACTGAATGCCGACCGGCGGTGCCGACGATATCGGCGATCCCACAGCACTCTGCGCTATTACCGGAGACGCGAAGACAACTGATCCTGCAAAAAAGGACGACGCAAGTAAGCGTCCGCGAAGGAGTGCGGTCATCGAAGTCCCCTTTATGCTAAATTCAGTTCACGGTCTGAAACCGCTTACCCCATCATCTCTCCAGCTCTGACCAGAAGTCTGCCTCGTCCTTCGCAGCTGCACAATTGGCCGTATGTTTGATCACCAACAAAGTCTGGCGGTGTGTCACAAACGTCACAGTCTGTCTGTGGCCCTCAGCGAAGCCGGTTCGGTCGAAGGGTATCGCCGAGCAGATTCACCGCGAGGATCGTTGCGAAGATCAGCATGCCCGGCGGGATCGACAGCCACGGCGCGCTGACCAGCCACGGCTCGGCCTTGTTGAGCAGATTGCCCCAACTCGGGATCGGCGGCTGGATGCCGAAACCAAGGAAGGAGAGCGCCGATTCAAGCAGGATCGCTCCACTGACGGCAATCGTCGCCGAGACCGCGATCGCGCCAGCTGCATTGGGCAGGATATGACGGATCACGATCGCGACCGGTCCGGCACCCAGCGCACGCGCCGCGGTGACGTAACCCGCGGACTTCAAGCCCCTGACCTGGGCCCGGACGAGACGGGCCGACGGCGTCCAGATCAGCACCGCGATCAACATCACCAGCAACGCCGGCGTCGGCCGGATCATACCGGCGACGACAAGCACCAGCGGCAGCGCCGGGATCGATAGCATGACGTCGGTCAAGCGCATCGTCACCCAGTCGACCGCACCGCCGGTGTAGCCGGCGAGCGCACCGACAAAGGTCCCGAACAGCGTTGCGACGGCCGCGCCGGCGAGTCCGATCGATAGCGAGATCCGCCCGCCGTACATCAGCCGGGTCAGCTCGTCGCGACCGAGTTCGTCGGTGCCAAGCCAGTGGTCGAACGATGGCGGCCGCGGCAGCCCGATCAAAGCGAGGCTTTGTTCGTCGAAGGCGTAAGGCGAGATCAACGGACCGAAAACCGCCGCGACGATCATAATGCCAAGCACCGCCGTGCCGATCCACGTCGAAGTCTGCAACCGCGCCGCGCGCCGGTGCCGGGTCACGACTGCGGTTTCAACCATGTCGCAGCCGCGGGTCGAGAGCGGCCTGCAGCAGGTCCGCAGCGATGTTGGCGAGGATCACCGCCGCGGATCCCATCATCAGCACGCCCATCAACACCGGATAGTCGCGCCCATCCATGCTTTCGACGAACAGGCTGCCGATACCGGGCCAGGCGAATACCGCCTCGGTGATCACCGCGCCGGAAATCAGGCTGGCGAGATCGAGCGCAATGATGCTGATTGCCGGCAGGATCGCGTTCGGCAGCGCGTGACGAAGCAGGACCGCGCTGGTCGGCAATCCCTTGGCGTAAGCGGTGCGGATATAATCCTGGCGTAACGCATCGATCATCCCGGCGCGCAGATACCGCGTCCATCCCGCGCTGGTCGCGAAAGCGAGCACGGCGGCGGGCATGAGCAGATGCGCGATGCGGTCCCCGATCGAGCCCTGTCCGATCGATTCGAGATCCGCGGACGGCAACCAGCCGAGCCGCACGCTCAACACATATTGCAGGACCAGCCCAAGCCAGAACACCGGTATCGATAGTCCGACGAGCGTCACGACCCCGATCACGCTGTCGGTGCGGCGCGACTGGTGCACGGCAGCGGTCACCCCGAACGTGACCGCGAGGACAAACGCGATCGTCATCGCCACGGCACCAAGTTCGAGCGTCGGTCCCAGCCGTTCCATGATCTCGCGCACGACCGGGCGGCCGGTGC
>CAXTTR010000311.1:0-3875 GCA_964247215.1 uncultured Sphingomonadaceae bacterium | reverse complement strand
GTGCTGATCACCGCTCACGGGCTGATCATGGTGTTCTTCACCGTCATGCCGGCGATGATCGGCGGCTTCGGCAACTGGTTCGTGCCGCTGATGATCGGCGCGCCCGACATGGCGTTCCCGCGCATGAACAACGTCTCATTCTGGCTGCTGCCGCCGGCGTTCCTGCTGCTGTTCGGCTCGATGTTCGTCGAGGGTCCGGCGGGCGCGAACGGCGCGGGCACTGGCTGGACGGTCTATCCGCCGCTCTCGACGAGCGGTCACCCCGGGCCGGCGGTCGATATGGCAATCCTGTCGCTGCACTTGGCCGGCGCGTCGTCGATCCTTGGCGCGATTAACTTCATCACAACAATTTTCAATATGCGCGCGCCGGGCATGACGTTGCACAAGATGCCGCTGTTCGTCTGGTCGGTGCTGGTGACGGCGTTCCTGCTGCTGCTGTCGCTGCCTGTGCTGGCGGGTGCGATCACCATGCTGCTGACTGACCGTAATTTTGGCACGACGTTCTTTGCGCCCGAGGGCGGCGGTGATCCGATCCTGTACCAGCACCTGTTCTGGTTTTTCGGGCATCCCGAGGTCTACATCATGATCCTGCCGGGCTTCGGCATGATCAGCCAGGTGATCTCGACCTTTTCGAAAAAGCCGGTGTTCGGTTATCTCGGGATGGCGTACGCGATGGTCGCGATTGGTGGCATCGGGTTTATCGTCTGGGCGCACCACATGTTCACCAGCGGTCTCGACGTGAATACCAAGATGTATTTCACCGCCGCGACGATGATCATCGCGGTGCCGACCGGCATTAAGATCTTTAGCTGGATTGCAACAATGTGGGGCGGCTCGATCAGCTTCGAGACGCCGATGCTGTGGGCGATCGGCTTTATCTTTATGTTTACCGTCGGTGGCGTCACTGGTGTCATCCTGTCGAATGCCGGTATCGATACCGAGCTGCACAATACCTACTACGTTGTGGCGCACTTCCACTACGTGCTGTCGCTCGGCGCGGTGTTCGCGATCTTTGCGGGCTTCTATTACTGGTTCGGCAAGATGAGCGGCCGCCAGTATAACGAGCTGCTGGGCAAGCTGCACTTCTGGGTATTCTTCATCGGCGTCAACGTGATGTTCTTCCCGCAGCACTTCCTCGGTCAGCAGGGCATGCCGCGCCGCATTCCCGATTATCCGGTGCAGTTCGCGCAGTACAACTACATCTCGAGCGTCGGTTACATGATTATGGCGGCGGGGATGGTGTTCTTCTTCGTCAACCTCGTCTATTCGCTGCTGGCCGGACCGAAGGTGGTGGCCAACTATTGGGGCGAGGGTGCGACCACGCTCGAATGGACACTGTCGTCGCCGCCGCCGTTCCACCAGTTCGAGACGCTGCCGGTCATCAAGTAGGCGCGATGACCGCAGCAATCGCCTCCATCGTGTCCGCTCCCATAGTCGCACCAGCCGGCGTCAGTTTCGCCGACTGGCGCGACTATCTTGCGCTGCTCAAACCGCGCGTGATGTCGCTGGTGGTGTTCACCAGCGCTTGCGGGCTGTGGGCTGCACCGGGGCACATCAACGCTTTTCTTGCGTTTGTCGTGATCCTGTGCATCGCCATCGGCGCAGGCGCGGCGGGTGCGCTTAACCAGTGGTATGAGGCCGACATCGACGCGCTGATGAAGCGCACGGCGCAGCGCCCGCTGGTTACCGGGCGGCTCACTCCCGGAGATGCGTTGGCCTTCGGTGTTACGCTGGGCGTCGGTTCGGTCGCGGTAATCGGGCTCGCCGCTGGGCTGTTACCCGCCGCGATTCTTGCGCTGTCGATCATGTTTTACGTGCTGGTCTACACCGTCTGGCTCAAGCGCCGGACGCCTCAGAATATCGTTATCGGCGGTGCGGCAGGAGCGTTTCCGCCGCTGATCGGCTGGGCGGCGGTGACCGGCGATCTGACCACGTTGCCGCTTCTGCTGTTCGCGATCATCTTCCTGTGGACGCCGCCGCACTTTTGGGCGCTGGCGATGTTCATGGAGGCCGATTACGCCAAGGCGGGAGTGCCGATGCTGCCGGTCACCGCGGGCCCGGCTGTCACACGCCGCCAGATTATGCTGTACTCGGTCGCACTGGCGCTTGTCAGCCTGCTGCCGTGGGTACTCGGGCTGACCGGTTGGATCTACGGAGCCGCCGCCGCCGTCCTCAGCGCGATCTTCCTATTGCGCGCCACCGCGGTGTACCGCAACACCGAGATACTGCCCGCGCCGCTGCTGCCGGAGCGCGCGCTGTTCAAATTTTCGCTGCTCTACCTGTTCCTGATATTTGCTGCGCTCGTCGCCGACCGGCTGGTGCAGGCGTGAGCGTGCTCGATCCGCGCGAGTGGACGCCGGCGCAGACCGCGGCGTTTATGGCCAAGCGCCGGGCGCGTAACCTTGCACTCGGCCTAGTGTTGTTCGCGCTGGTTGCGCTATTTTTCGGCATTACCGTCGTCCGGATGGTCAGGCTGTGAGCCAGGCGGCTTCGACGGGCGCTTTGCAGCAGGCGAAGCGCCGGACGGCATGGGCGATGGCAATTGTCGCGTTCGCCATGGTCAGCCTCGCTTACGCCAGCGTGCCGCTGTACCGGCTATTCTGCCAGATGACCGGCTATGCCGGAACGACGCAGCGCGCCGTTGCTGAGGCGCTGCCGTCGGCGCAGGCGCTGAATGCGCTCGGCGGCCGCACGATCAAGGTGCGCTTCGACGGCAATGTCTCGCCGGGAATGCCATGGCAGTTCGGCCCCGATGCGCCTGAGGTGAAAATCAAAATCGGCGAGCGCGCGATGGCGTTTTATCACGCCAGCAATCTCGCCGCCACGCCGACCACCGGCCGCGCGCTGTTCAACGTAACGCCCGACACTGCCGGCAGGTATTTTAAGAAGATTGCCTGCTTCTGCTTTAACGAGCAAACCTTGAAGGCAGGCGAGACGGTATCGATGCCGGTGACGTACTTCGTCGACCCGGCGATCCTGAACGACCCCGATGCGAAGAAGATCGACGAGATTACGCTGTCGTATACGTTCTTCCCGGTGGACGTGAAGACCGCGTCGGCGCTAGAGACGCCGTCGACACGCAAGGAATAGTAGATGGCCGGCGCCAAAACCCAGAACCACGATTACCACCTCGTTCCCGTCAGCCCGTGGCCGATCATCGGCGCGTTCGCGGCGCTGACGATGGCGGCCGGTGCGGTCGGCTGGATGCACAAGGCGGGCTTTGGCCCGTGGGTGTTCGGGCTCGGACTACTCGGCGTGCTGACGACTTTTGCAAGCTGGTGGACCGATGTCGTTCATGAGGCGAACACCGGCGACCACACGCCGGTGGTGCAGCTCAGCCACCGCTACGGCATGATTCTGTTCATCGCGTCCGAGGTGATGTTCTTCGTCGCATGGTTTTGGGCATATTTCAGCTCGTCGCTGTATCCCAGCCATGCTGCCGCGGTCGGTGGCACGTGGCCGCCCAAGGGTATTGAGGCGCTCGACCCGTTCGCCTTCCCGCTGCTCAACACATTGATCCTGCTGCTGTCGGGAACGACGGTGACGTGGGCGCATCACGCGCTCGTCCATGGCGACCGTGATGGGCTGAAGAAGGGGCTGATCATCACGATCGTGCTCGGAATGATTTTCTCGAGCGTCCAGGCGTTCGAGTACAGCCACGCCGAGTTCGGTTTTGCCGGTAACATCTACGGCGCAACCTTTTACATGGCGACCGGCTTTCACGGCTTCCATGTCCTCGTCGGAACAATCTTTCTCGCCGTATGCCTGTACCGTGTCTTTCGCGGTGATTTCACGCCGCATCACCATTTCGGCTTCGAAGCTGCGGCATGGTACTGGCATTTCGTCGACGTTGTCTGGCTGTTCCTATTCATCTC
>CAXTTR010000310.1:0-3899 GCA_964247215.1 uncultured Sphingomonadaceae bacterium | reverse complement strand
CACGTAGACGCCGCAGCGGGTGGTGCGGACCGGGATGCCGAGCAGCCGCGCCGCGCGAATCTGGTTGCCGTTGGTCGCCTGCAACGACAGCCGTAGCAGCGGCCGCTCGATTTCGGCAAGGACGCGCTCGTATAGTCCATCGGGCGGCAAGTCCTCACCGAATACCGCGAGATAGCGCGCCAGATGTAACTCGATCGACGCCGCCAGCCCGTCGGCACTATCCGCGTCCAGCGCAACGGTCAGCAACGGCCGGTCAACCTCGTCGAGCCCGTCAGCAACCGCCGTGGCATCGATCGTATCGCCGCGGTTAAGCGCCGCCATGCGCCGGATCAGGTTTTCGAGCTCGCGGACGTTGCCCGGCCAATCATGCTGCTGCAGCGCTGTCATTGCCGCACTGTCGACGGCGCGGCGCGGCAAGCCTTCAGCGACGGCGCGGTCCAGGAAGTGCCGGACCAGCGCCGGAATATCACCGCGACGCTGGCGCAGCGGCGGCAGCTTCAAGGGAATGACGTTGAGCCGGTAGAACAGGTCCTCGCGGAACTGCCCGGCCTCGATTAGCGCGCGCAGGTTCTTGTGCGTCGCGGCGATGACGCGGACGTCGGCGCGCTGCACCCGGCTGCCGCCGACGGTGGTGAATTCGCCGAGCTGCAATACTCGGAGCAGCCGCGTCTGCGCCGCCAGCGGCATGTCACCGATCTCGTCGAGGAACAGCGTGCCGCCCTGCGCCTGTTCGAAGCGCCCCGCGGTGCGCCCGGCGGCGCCGGTGAACGCGCCGCGCTCATGCCCGAACAGCTCGGACTCGATCAGCTCGTGCGGGATCGCGCCCATGTTGATTGCGACGAACGGCCCGTCGCGACGCGGCCCGAGATCGTGGATCGCCTGTGCCACCAGCTCCTTGCCGGTGCCCGATTCGCCCAGAATCATCACCGTCAGCGCCGTCGGCACGACCCGCGCGATGACGCGGTAGACATCCTGCATGGCCGCCGAGCGCCCGATCAGCGGCATCTCATCGGGCAGCAGCAGGCCATCATCCGCACTGATCGCGTCGTGGTCCGGCGCTGCCCCACCCGACGCAGCCAACGCCCGCCCGACGGCGCGGGCCAGTTCGTCAATGTCGAACGGCTTGGGGAGATAGTCGAACGCGCCCTGCTCGGTCGCGCGCACCGCAGTCGACAGTGTGTTCTGCGCGCTCATGACAATGACCGGCAGTCCAGGGCGGCGGGCGATGATGCGCGGTACCTGATCAAGCCCGTTACCATCGGGCAGGATGACGTCGGTGATGATGCAGTCACCGTGGCCGCCGTCGATCAGCTTCCACAGCCCCGCGGCGGATTCGGTAGTGCGTACGATGTGCCCGGCACGCGTCAACGCCTGGCGGACGACAGTGCGGATCGCCGCGTCGTCATCCGCGACGATGATCGTCGCTGGTTCGGCAGCCGTGTGTGTCTCGCCATCGTTCACAAGCGCGGATCGGCGGTCGGCAGCAACACGCGGAACACCGTGCGCGGCGGCACGCCCTGCCGGTCGTACTCGACGATGCCGCCGTGATCGCCAACGAGCTTGGCGACCAGCGCCAGTCCCAGCCCGGTACCGCTCGGGCGCGAGCTGACGAACGCATCGAACATGTGATCGGCGACCGCGGCCGCCGCACCCGGGCCATTGTCGATGACGCTGACTTCGAGCGGTAGCGGCGTTCGCTCGGCTTGTCCTGCGGTCGCGATACGCAGGCCGTGGCGGTAGGCAGTCGTGATCGTGATTTCGCCGTTCAGGGGATCAACGGCTTCGGCGGCGTTCTTGAGCAGGTTCAGGAACACCTGGACCAGCGCGTCGCGGTTACCGATAACCGGCGGCAGCGAGGGATCATAGCGTTCGCGTATCCTAATCCCGCGAGCAAACCCCTGCTGCCCGAGCTTGACGACGTGGTTGAGCACCGCGTGGATGTTCTCCGGCCCGCGGCTCAGCGTGCGGGTGTCGGTGAAGCCCTCCATCCGGTCGATCAGGGTTCGCACCCGGTCGACCTCGGTGCAGATCAAATCGGTCAGTTCGCGGTTGTCGTCGCTGGCGTGCTGTGCCAGCAGCTGCGCCGCGCCGCGAATGCCCGACAGCGGGTTCTTGATCTCGTGTGCCAGCATCGCCGCGACGCCGATCGCCGAGCGCGCCGAACCCTGATGCAGCAGCTGACGGTCGACGAGCGTCGCCACTGCGCGCGTCTGCAAACTCACGATCAGCCAGCCCGGCGCATCGGGAACCGGTGTCATCAGCACGTCGGCGCGGACGCTGCGTCCGCCGGCGAAGGCGAGCTCGGTATCGTATGCCGAATAGCCGCCATCAAGTCGCCGGGCTGCCGCAACGAGCTCGGTCAGTCCGCCCCCCTGTGCGCCAGTTTCGAGCAACCCGGCCCAGCCACGGTCGCGCAGCACCGCCTGGCTGGTGTTGAAGAACGTCTCCGCCGCCGCGTTGGCGGCCGCGATGCGGTCATCGGGATCGACCACCAGCACGGGGACCGGCAGCATCGTCATAAGGTCGATCGGCGGCAGCGACCGCGCCGCGGCCCAACGGCGCAGCGGCAGCAGG
This sequence comes from uncultured Sphingomonadaceae bacterium, assembly GCA_964247215.1. Classification (GTDB taxonomy): domain Bacteria; phylum Pseudomonadota; class Alphaproteobacteria; order Sphingomonadales; family Sphingomonadaceae; genus Polymorphobacter_B. The sequence goes on along the minus strand of CAXTTR010000310.1, from coordinate 1,325 downwards.
CTCATGCGGCGAGACGCGCCGGAAGTGCTGTGACCGGCGCCTCGATGCTATCGATCAACGGCGCATAGAAGTCCGCCAGCATCGCTTGCACGACGCTCGGGTCGGCCTGCTGATTCACGGTATTACGGAACTCGGCCGAGCCGGGCAGGCCCTTGGTGTACCAGCCGAAGTGCTTGCGCATCAGGTTGACGCCGATGTGGATGCCGTAATGGTCGAGCATCGCCGCATAATGCTCGGTAATCAGCGCATATTGCTCGGCCAGCGACGGTTCCGCCAGCCGCTCACCCGTCGTTAGCCAGTGCATGACCTGCCCGAGCAGCCATGGCTTGCCATACGCCCCGCGCCCGATCATGACCCCGTCGGCTCCCGATGCCGCCAGCGCCGCCGTAACATCATCTATCGAGCAGATGTCGCCGTTGACGATCACGGGCACCGACACTGCCGCCTTGACCCGCGCCACGAACGCCCAGTCGGCACTGTCGCGGTACAGCTGGCAGCGCGTGCGGCCGTGCACGGTAATCATCGCGACGCCAAGGCTTTCTGCGATCCGCGCCAGTTCGGGAGCATTAAGGCTGGCGTGGTCCCAGCCCATTCGCATTTTGAGCGTCACCGGCACCTCGACCGCCTTGACGGTGGCCGCGATCAATGCGGCGGCGAGCGGTAGATCGCGCATCAGCGCCGACCCGGCATGGCCGTTGACGACCTTCTTGACCGGGCAACCCATGTTGATGTCGATGATCGCCGCACCGCGGTCGGCGTTGAGCTTGGCCGCTTCGGCGACGACGCGCGGCTCGCAACCTGCCAGCTGCATCGACACTGGCTCTTCGCTGAGGTCCCACGCGGCTTTTTGAACCGACTGGCGCGTTTCGCGCACCATCGCCTCACTGGCGATCATTTCGCTGACCGTCAGCCCGGCGCCGTAGCGCTTGACGATGCGCCGAAACGGCAGATCGGTCACGCCGGTCATCGGCGCGAGGATAACCGGCTGGGCGATCGTCAGCGGGCCGATGGCGATGGGTGGAAGTTGGTGCACGGCGCTGCCTAGAAATAAGGCATGTGCGTAGCAAGCCGCGGCGCAACGAGCAAGCGCCGTGCGGCGGAGAGCGGGTGACCTGAACCATTCTAACCCGCTTCCGCAGCGTAAGCAGGAGTTCACGACTGGGAAGCATCGTGCCCAGTCGTAGACGCCAGCTTACGCTCGGAGAAGCGGCTGGGCGATAATCGAGGCCCTACGCCTGCTTGTTCAACCAGATTGTCCAATACTGCGCCAACTGCACGCGCGGACCGTTTTTGACGTTGGCGAGCGCTGCCGCCGCACCCGCCTC
>CAXTTR010000309.1:0-3909 GCA_964247215.1 uncultured Sphingomonadaceae bacterium | reverse complement strand
GCGTGCGGTCCCGTCGGGCAGCGCCACGGCATAGCGCAGCCCGCGCGGGATCACCGCGACTTCGAGCGGTTTGAGATCGATCCGCCCAAGCTCGGTCGTAATCGCCAACCGCCCCTGCTGCGGGATAATCAGCGTCTCGCCGTCGGCGTTGACGTAAGCGCGGTCGACCATGGCGCGGTCGGCCGCGTAAACTGCGACGAGTACGCCCGATAGCGCCTCAGGCGCGCCGTTGTGCAGCATCGGGCGGAGCGACTTGTGAAAGTCGAGCGCTGCATCGGGCAGCGGCTGCGGCGACCAGCGCAGGCGGTTCGGTCCAGCAGGCTCGCCGGCCTCGGCGACCTGCCCCGGCACCAGCGTCAGCGGCGGATGCGCCGCGCTCGGGCGCAGCCGGTACAGCCAGCTGCGGCGGTTGTCGGCGCGCGGCGCGGTGAACGCGGTGCCGCTGAGCTGCTCGGCATAAAGCCCGAACGCCGGGCGCTGCGGCGAATTACGCCCGACCGGCAGCGCGCCGGAAATGGCCTCGGTGGCAAAATGGTTGCCGAAGCCGGTCAGCATGGGGCTGTAGCCGGCACTCTCACGCCTCGACCTTCGCCGGGATCACGCCGCGTCGCATCTGGTCGAGCTCGAGCGACTCGAACAACGCCTTGAAGTTGCCCTCGCCGAAGCCGTCGTTGCCCTTGCGCTGGATGATCTCGAAGAAGATCGGCCCGACCATGTTCTCGGTGAAAATCTGCAACAGCAGCCCGCCGCCGGTCTCGGGCGCGCCGTCGATGAGAATGCGGCGGCGGCGCATCGCCTCGACGTCGTGGTTATGCCCGGGCAGCCGCTTGTCGATCAGGTCGAAATACGTCTCGGGCGAGTCCTGGAAGCGCACGCCGCGGGCGCGCAGTCTGTCGACGGTGCCGAAGATGTCGTCGGTGGCGAGCGCCAGATGCTGAATGCCCTCGCCGTTATAGGCGCGCAGGAACTCCTCGATCTGGCTGTGCTCGTCCTGGCTTTCGTTCAACGGAATGCGGATCTTGTCGTCGGGCGCGGTCATCGCCTTCGAGAACAGCCCGGTCGACTGGCCCTCGATGTCGAAATAGCGGATCTGCCGGAAGCCGAAGATGCGCTCGTAGAACTCCGCCCAATGCGTCATGCGCCCGCGGTTTACATTGTGCGTCAGGTGGTCGAGCGTGTGCAGCCCGACGCTGTGGTCATTGCGCCCCGCCCCCGGGACAGAGCGGAAGTCGACGTCGTAGATCTCCTGCGCGCCGTAGCGGTCGACGAGATACAGGTGCGAGCCGCCGATGCCCTCGATCGCGGGGATGTTGAGCTCCATCGGCCCGGCGCGCGGTTCGACCGGCACCGCCCCGCGGCGCACCGCCTCGGCAAAGGCGAACTGCGCGTCCCTGACCCGGAACGCCATCGCGTTCGCCGACGCCCCGTGGCGCCCACGGAACGCCGCCGCCTGACCTTCCGTGTCCATGTTGAGCAGGAAATTGATGTCGCCCTGCGCGTAGCGGCGCACCGGCTTCGACCGGTGGTCGGCCAGATGCGTGAAACCCATCGCCTCGAACAGCGCCGCGAGTGCATCGGGATCGGGGCCAGTGAACTCGACGAACTCGAAGCCGTCGAGACCCATGAAGTTGGCGGCAGCTGAGGTCATGAAGCGCTCCGATCTGGTCGCGAGGTCGTAGTAGCCGGTCACAGTTTCGGCAAGCAGCGCCCGGCGTGCCGCTACAAATAGCGCTCGTAGCCCCAGCGCAAGCTGGGTCCATGCTTGTACAGCAGCGCGAACTGCCCGGACATGGGCCCCAGCTTGCGCTGGGGCAACGGATACTAAGTCGGCATCAACTGCCCGTCACTCCCGACCGCGCGGTAGAAGCACGACCGCGCGCCGGTGTGGCACGCCGGTCCCGCCGGGCGTACCTTCAGCCACAGCGCATCCTGGTCGCAGTCGATGCGCAGCTCGACGACCGCCTGCGTGTTGCCCGACGTCGCGCCCTTGTGCCAGACCTCATGGCGCGAGCGTGACCAGTAATGCGCCTCGCCGGTGGCCAGCGTCGCCGCCAGCGCGGCCGCGTTCATATGCGCCACCATCAGCAGCTCGCCGGTCGTAGCGTCGGTCGCCACCGCCTGAATCAGGCCATGCTGGTCCCACTTTGGATCGAGGTTCAAGCCAGTCTCGCGCGCGCTGTCGGACACTGGGCCACGCACTCCTATCGTGTCTGTTGCAGTTTAGTGACGCAACCGGGGGCGACAAGTCCGGCGGGCTCGCCTATATGCACGGCGACGCTGCCTGTGAGGAGTCCCGATGGACAGCTTGCTCACCACCAACCCGTACGACGACGACAAGCTGCACGAGGAGTGCGGCGTCTTTGGTGTCTATGGCGCCGAAGGTGCGGCAGCACTGACGGCTTTGGGGCTGCATGCATTGCAGCACCGGGGTCAAGAAGCTGCCGGCATAACCACCTACGACGGTGCCGAGTTCCACACGCACCGCGCAATGGGGCATGTTGCCGGCAATTTCGACACCGACGAGACCATCCGCAAGCTCAAGGGCGATATCGCCATCGGGCATAACCGCTATTCGACCACCGGCGAGACCGCGCTTCGTAATGTCCAGCCGCTGTTCGCCGAGCTGTCGTCGGGCGGCTTCGCGATCGGCCACAACGGCAACATCTCGAACGCCATCAAGCTGCGCCGCGAGCTCGTCCGTCGCGGCTCGATCTTCCAGTCGACCAGCGACACCGAGGTCATTATTCACCTCGTCGCGACGAGCAGCTACCGGACGTTGCTCGACCGCTTCATCGACGCGCTCAAGCAGGTCGAGGGCGCTTACAGCCTGCTCTGCCTGACCGGCGACGGCATGATCGCCTGCCGCGACCCGCTCGGCGTCCGGCCGCTGGTGCTCGGACGCCTGAACGACAGCTACATCTTCGCCAGCGAAACCGTCGCGCTCGACGTCGTCGGTGCGACCTTCCTGCGCGCCGTCGAACCCGGCGAGCTGATTGTCGTCACCCGGCGCGGGCTGCGCTCGCTGCGCCCGTTCGGCACCGTGCGACCGCGTCCATGCATCTTCGAGCAGGTCTATTTCTCACGGCCCGACTCGGTTGTCGATGGGTCGAGCGTGTACCAGGTCCGCAAGGCGATCGGCGCGCAGCTGGCGATCGAGAGCCCGGTCGTCGCCGACATGGTCGTGCCGGTGCCCGACTCGGGCACGCCCGCCGCGATCGGCTTCGCGCAGGAATCGGGCATGCCGTTCGAGCTCGGCATTATCCGCTCGCACTATGTCGGGCGGACGTTCATCCAGCCCGGCGATCAAATTCGCAACCTGGGCGTCAAGCTCAAGCACAACGCCAACCGCGCGCTGATCGCCGGGCGCAAGCTGGTGCTGATCGACGACTCGATCGTGCGCGGCACCACCAGCCTGAAGATCGTCCAGATGCTGCGCGATGCCGGGGCCGAGGAGGTCCATATGCGGATCGCCTCGCCGCCGACGCGCCACAGCTGCTATTACGGCGTCGACACCCCCGAGCGCTCGAAGCTGCTGGCCGCCAATATGGATGTCGAGCGCATGCGCGAATACATCAAGGTCGACAGCCTGGCGTTCCTGTCGATCGACGGGCTGTACCGCGCGCTCGGCGAGGCGTTCCGCGTCGACGAGCAGCCGCAATATTGCGACGCCTGCTTCACCGGCGACTATCCGACCCGGTTGACCGATCAGGAAGACATCGAGCCGTCGGATCAGCTGTCGCTGCTGGCGGAGCGGATGATCTGACTTCTAAGCCCCTCCTCTTCAGGGGAGGGGTTGGGTGGGGTTTCACCACGGGTGCTCCCGCCTCTCGCTCGTCAACCCCACCCCCGGCCCTTCCCTGAAGAGGAGGGGAGCAGAAAGAGCTTAGCTTGACCTCTTCTCTCACCGAC
>CAXTTR010000308.1:0-3918 GCA_964247215.1 uncultured Sphingomonadaceae bacterium | reverse complement strand
CTCGTAGGTGTCGTCGACCGACAGCGTCGTCTGCGTCAGGAAGCCGATGTTGCCGGGGTCGGCGATCTCGACCGAGCGCGCGTCCTCGAGCGTTTCGACAAGTGTGATCTGGCCGGGCGTAACTTGGCCGAAGGTGCCGATGACCTCGGGATGTCCGGCGTGACCAACGAACAGGATATGCCGCCCCAGGCTCGCCAGCCGCTCGGCCTGGCGGTGCACCTTCGAGACCAGCGGGCAAGTCGCGTCGAGGTAGTTGAGCCCGCGCACCTCGGCCTCGGCGGGCACGGTCTTGGGTACGCCGTGCGCCGAGAAGATCACCGGTACGCCGTCGGGAACCTCGTCGAGCTCCTCGACGAACACCGCGCCCTTGGCCTTGAGCGAATCGACGACGAAGCGGTTGTGGACGATCTCGTGGCGGACATAGACCGGCGCGCCGTAGCGCTCGATCGCCAGTTCGACGATGTGGATGGCGCGGTCGACGCCGGCGCAGAAACCGCGCGGCGCGGCAATCAGCACACGCAGGCGCGGCCGTGAACCAGGCGGCGGCTCGGCTTGCGGCCGGACAGGGGAGAGCATGTTCATCGCATCGCTTTACGCGATTGCTTGTGCGTGCGGAACCCGAATCCTATGGTGCGCCGCATCCACCACCTAAGGGTTAGCTCTTGTCCAAGCTGCGTAGCATCGCCGCACTCGCTCTCATGGCCGCACTCGCCGGGTGTGAGCGCAACCCGCTGCTCGTCAAGCGTTCCGTCTGTCCGGCGGTGGCGATCCCTAACTTCGCGGGTGATGTAACGCTGTTCAACGCTGGTGACAGCCGCGACGCCAGCGCTATCGACGTGGTCGCGACGATCACCAACCTGCGTGGTGCCTGTGACGACGGGGCGGACAGGATCGGCACCAACGTCAGCTTCGATGTCGTCGCCCGGCGGACGTCGTCGCGGGGCGCGCGAGTCGTTTCGCTGCCGTTCTTCGCCAGCGTCGTGCAGGGCGGCAACACGCTGATCTCGAAGCAGCTCGGCGCGGTGACGCTGAATTTCGCCGATGGTCAGCTGCGGACGCAGACGAGTGGTGCCGCACACGCCGATGTCTCACGCGCGGCAGCGACACTGCCGTCGAAGATCCAGGACCAGGTCAGCCGCAAGCGCAAGGCGGGCGACCTCGATGCCGCGACCGATCCGCTCGCCGATCCCGAGGTCAAGGCGGCAATCCGTGCGATCAGCTTCGAGGTGCTCGTCGGCTTTCAGCTCGACGACGCGGGGCTGGGGTATAACGTCCTGAAGTGATTTGGCTTAGCGCGGCCGGGTACGACCCGGCTACGAGTGGGTGGTGACGCCTGAAACCGTCTTTGGACGCTTACGGCGTAGCAATAGTCCGGTGGCGGCAAAGCCCGTTACGAGGAGTGCCCAATTTTGCGGTTCGGTAACGCCTTCGGCTGGCGTCGCCGGTGGGATCGGGTTTGGCACCGCCGTGTCGCTCGATGCCGGCGGACTGCTGGAGCCGAGCGGACTGATGCCGTTGACCGGGTAATGACTGAAGCTGCTCGACCCAGGCGCTCCCAGCACTGGGCCGTCCGGCCGGGTCGAACTCGTCAAAGCGCTCAGGTTTTGCGGCGTCAGTTCCGACAGCCCAGCCGTCGGAGCATCGCTTAACCGGTCTTTGCTGGAATCGTCCTGAGCGTAGCTCGCGGGGCAGTGACCCAGCGGTTCTGCCGCTGCAATCTTAGGTCCGTCGACGCTGTCGGCAACGCGGTGCATCAGATGTGCCACGGCATGGCGCAGCCTGGGATGCGTCGCGATCACCGCCGGCGTCGCGATCAGCGCCGGACATAGACATAGTACTGCAAGCTTAGCTGGAATCATTTCCACACATCTTTGTTAAGAACATTTCGTGTGTAGAACGATTAAGAGATAGAAACCAGAGCCTTAACGAAATATATATTTCTCCGCCGGTGTCGGACCATGTTCGGCGTCGGCTGCGAACGACCGGTTGACACTGCGGCTGTAGTTCCGGATACAAGCGTCGTCGTCGGGCTTCGGCCCGGCACGTGCGCGGGAGAGTGCGGGTCAGCTGTCAGCAGCGACGCCCGCCGCCGAAGGAGCAACCGCCCCCGGAATCTCTCAGGCCCCCGGACCGCGCGGGTGCATCAGCGGCGATCTGGAAAGTGGCCGTGCGTGCAGACGCGCGGTCCACCGAAGGGGTAAGCGCGTAAGGCTTCGGCCGCGCGTCAAAGCTCTCAGGTGCAAGTGACAGGCGGGGGCAGGGCATGCGGGTGTTCCGCAGGCTTGGCTCTGTCACGGTGACGTTGATGTCCGACGCTGACCCCGCGCCCGCCGACCTGTTCCTTGATACGCTGCACCGTGAATTCGGCGCGCGCATGGTATCGTTCGCTGGCTATGCCATGCCGATCCAGTTCGAAGGCATCATCGCCGAGCACCGGTGGACACGCGCCCACGCCGGGCTGTTCGATGTCAGTCACATGGGCCAGCTCGAACTGCCGCTGGCCAGCGAGATCGCGCTCGAAGGGCTGCTGCCTGCCGACGTCACCGGGCTCCGTGAAGGCGTCCTGCGCTATTCGCTGCTACTGAACGACGGCGGCGGCATCCTCGACGACCTGATGCTGACGCGCCGCGCAGGCGAATTCTACATGGTCGTCAACGGCGCGACCAAGCACGCCGATATCGCCGAACTGCGCGCCGCCGGGCTCGACGTACGCTACCGCGATGACCTTGCGTTGCTCGCGCTACAGGGCCCGCAGGCCGCAGCGGTGCTCGAAAGGCTCGCGCCCGGCGTCGGCGCACTGAGCTTCATGCGCGCGGGGGCTTTCGAGCTGCTCGGCGCACCGGCATGGATCAGCCGATCGGGCTATACCGGCGAGGATGGTTTCGAGATTTCGACCGCCGCGTCGGCTGTCGAGGTGCTCGCCCGCGCTTTGCTGGCGCAGCCCGAGGTCAAGCCGATCGGGCTGGGCGCACGCGACTCGCTGCGACTGGAGGCAGGGCTGCCGCTCTATGGTCATGACCTGACGCCGAAGATCACGCCGATCGAGGCGGGGCTGGCATTCGCTATCTCTAAACGCCGCAAGCTGCAGGGCGGCTTCCGCGGCGCGCAGCGTATCCTTCACCAGCTGCTCCACGGCGCGTCGCACCGTCGCATCGGGCTCGCCATCGACGGCCGCCAGCCGGTGCGCGAGGGGGCCTTGGTCATCGAAAATGGCGAGCGCGTCGGCGAGGTCACCAGCGGCGGCTTCGGCCCGGCGCTCGGCCGCCCGATCGCGATGGCGTACGTGCCCGCGCATCTTGCTGGCGACGGTACCGCGATCCAGCTCGAAGCGCGCGGCAAGCGGCTCGACGCGACGGTCGTGCCCATGCCGTTCTTTTCGAAATCCTACGTCCGCCAGGCTGCAACGCAACAGACCGCGGCGGCCGTCACCGAACCTGCAGGAGTGCTGCCATGACGCGCTATTTCACCAAGGATCACGAGTGGGTGTCGGTCGACGCCGGTATCGGTACCGTCGGGGTCACCGACTATGCGCAGGGTCAGCTTGGCGACGTCGTGTTCGTCGAGGTGCCCGTTGTTGGCGCGGTACTGAAGCAGGGCGGAGCAGCGGCGGTAGTTGAGTCGGTCAAGGCAGCTTCTGATGTCTTTACCCCGGTGTCAGGCACGGTCAGCGAAGCCAACGCCGCGCTCGAAGCCGAACCGGCGCTGGTCAACACGGCGGCGGACAGCGACGGCTGGTTTTTCAAGTTGATGTTGGCCGACGAGGGCGAGCTGGCGCAACTGATGGACGAAACGGCGTATAAGGCGTTCTGCGCGTCGCTATGACGGTGGCCTGGGACCCTGCCGCATATGCAACGCACGCCGCCTTCGTGCCCGCGCTTGGCGCACCGGTGCTGGCGCTGCTGAACGCGCAGCCGGGCG
>CAXTTR010000307.1:0-3930 GCA_964247215.1 uncultured Sphingomonadaceae bacterium | reverse complement strand
GATATCAACTTGCCGCTGATCGACGGGCTCGAGGCGACGCGGCGTATCCGGGCTTCGGGTGCGAACAAAGCAGTGCCGATCATCGCGTTGACCGCGCATGCGCTGGTCGGCGACCGCGACAAGGCGCTCGCGGCGGGCGCGAACGACTATCACACCAAGCCGGTCGAGCTGCCGCAGCTTATCGAGCAGATCGAAGCGTTGCTGGCGCATAAGGCTGCATGACATCGCTTGCCGAGCAGCTCGCAGGTGCGACCGACGACGGAGCCCGCGCTGATATCGTGCGCAAGGCGGCGGCGGACGGAGCGGTCGAGCTTGCCGGACTCAGGCTGCGCGGCCTGCGGCTCGACGGTATCGATCTGGGTAAGGCGACGCTGGCGGGGGTGTTTCTTGCCCAAGGCAGCCTGACGGGTGCGATGCTCGAACGCGCCGACGGCAGCAAGGGCGATTTCAGCCACGTCGACTTCCACGATGCCCAGATGGGCGGCATGCACCTGCAGGGTGCGTTGCTCGAGGAGGCGGTCCTGACCGGCGCGGGATTGCGCTTTGCCGATCTGAGCGGTGCGGTCGCCGAACTTGCCAATTTCGACCACGCCGACCTGTGGGGGGCGAAGCTCGAGCAGGCGGATTTTTCCGATGCGTCGATGCGCGACGCGCAGATCGGCGAAGCCTTGGCGCAGGGGTGCGACTTCAGCCGCGTCGATCTGCGCGAGGCGCGGCTGACCAGCATCGACCTGTCGCATGCCAAGCTGACCGACGCCGATTTGCGCGGCGCGCGGCTGAACGGCGCGACGCTGATCGAAGCCGACCTGTCGGGGGCGTGGCTGCAGGATGTCGACCTGTCGAGCTGTGCGCTTGGCGGCGCGTGCTGGTCGCGCGCCCGGCTCAACCGTACCCAGCTGTCGCAGGCGCAGGTCGAGGGCGGCATCGGCGAGGAGCGCGCCGGCCATTACGCGCAGGCGGCCGACGGCTACGGCGCGCTACAACGCAACTTCCTCAGCCTTGGCGACGGCGAGGCCGCCTCATGGGCCTACCGTGCCAAGCGCCGGATGGAGAAGCGCGCTACCCGCGCTGCCGCGGCGGCTGCATGGCAGGCGCGCAGGCCGGGCGCTTGGCTGGCGGCAACGGCGCGCTACGCGGGCGAGCAGATGATCGAATGGACCAGCGGCTACGGCGAAAGCGTCGGCCGCGTGCTGGCCAGCCTGCTGGTGGTGTACGGCGTGTTCGTCGTGATCTACGGCGTGACCGGCAGCGTCGTGCGAGTGAACGGAGCCGTGCAGACGATCAGCCATCGCCCGCTCGATCTGGCGATTTTCGCACTTATGGCGATGACCACCTCGGGCACGCCATCGGCATTTCTCGCGCCAAGCGGGGTGCTAGCGCTGTTGCTGGCGGGGACGCAGGCGTTGATCAGCATCTTCCTGACCGGACTGCTCGGCTTCGTCGCGGGTAACCGTATCCGGCGGTGAGCAGCAACTGCAGGATGTTTCTCAGTGCGTTTACCACAAACCGGCGTGCTAGCTGATGCTAGAAGAAGCTGGTGTGACAGCGACGCGTCGCTTTGCCCATCCAATGCCGACGCTGTTCGACCGCTTTATCGCGATCGACTGGAGCGGGGCCAAGGGCGAGCGGCATGCTGCCATCGCCGTCGCCGCCTGTGGCTCCGGCGAAAGCGCCCCTGTCCTGATCGCGCCGGAGCAGCGCTGGTCACGCGCGGGCGTGCTCGACTGGCTGCAGGCTATCGCGGCATCGGGTGAGCGCGCACTGATCGGCTTAGACTTCTCGTTCAGCCTGCCGCACGCCGACGCTGGAGCGTTCTTCCCCGGCGACGCCGGCAGCCCCGGCGATGCCCGCGCCTTGTGGCGCGAGGTCGACGCCGTTGCCGACCCGCACCTTGAAGCGCACAGCTATGTCGAGCGGCGGCGGCGGCACTTCTGGCTTGGCGCGGCCGACGGCGACAAGGCGGCACGCGCCCGCCTGCGCGAGGTCGAGCGCGTCTGGTCAGCGAAGAAGCGCGGCGCGGCATCGTCGGTGTTCGCGCTGCTCGGCGCGGCGCAGTGCGGCAAGGCCAGCCTGTCTGGAATGCGGCTGCTCAACCGGCTGGCGCTGCCGGTATGGCCAATCGACGCCGTGCCGGAGCGCGGCTCTCTGGTGGTTGAAATCTACTGCCGGGCGTTCGCCGCCGACGGTGGCGTACGCGGCAAGATCCGTGACCGGGATACGCTCACCCGCGCGCTGGCGCGGCTCGGCAGCGCTCCGGCGGCGGTACCCGGCAGCTTCAGCGACCACGCCGGCGACGCGCTGATCTCCGCGGCCGGGATGCGCCGTGCCGCCGCCGACCCTGCATGCTGGCAGCCGCCCTGTCTCACCCCTGCCCTGGCGCGGACCGAGGGCTGGACTTTCGGCATAGCGTAAGCGCTGGACTTTCGGCGTGGCGTGTGGCGCGGCGACGCTCTAAGTACACGCGCATCATGCCCAATCTTGCCACCCTGCCCCCGCTCGTCCTCGTCATGCTCGGCGGCGGCGTCGGCGCGGGCGCGCGCTTCCTGCTCGGGCGGCAGCTGTTCGAGCTGTTAGGCCCCGGGCTGCCGTTCGGAACGTGGAGCGTCAACATCATCGGCGGGCTGCTGATGGGGCTGCTCGCGGGCGGGCTGGTCCGCACGGGCGGCAGCGAGCCGCTGCGCCTGCTGCTCGGCGTCGGCGTGCTCGGCGGCTTTACGACCTTCTCCGCCTTCAGCCTCGAGGTCTTCGGCATGCTGACCAGCGGTGATGCGGTGCTCGCCGCCGCCTATGCCGTATCGTCGGTCGTCGGCAGTGTGCTTGCGCTCTACGCCGGTGTCCTGCTGATGCGCGTGTTATGAGCGCTGCCCGCAGCTTTACGATCGACGCCGAGGACGACGGCATCCGCCTCGACCGCTGGTTCAAGCGGCATCTGTCGGACGTCAGCTTCAACACTGTCTCCCGCCTGTGCAAGACCGGCGCGATCAGGCTCGACGCGCGCAAGACCGACCCGAGCGAGCGCATCGCCGGGGGCCAGACGCTGACCGTGCCGCCCGCCGATACGCTGCCCGCCAGCGACGCGCCCGGCGAAGCTCCACGCCGCCCGCTGAGTGCGGCCGAGATCGACTATGCGCAAAGCCTCGTCATCCACCGCGACAAGTCCGCGATCGTGCTCAACAAGCCCGCGGGGCTAGCGACGCAGGGCGGCACCAATACGCTGACGCACGTCGACGGGCTGCTCGATGCGCTGAGCTTCGGCTTCCCGCAGCGGCCCAAGCTGGTGCACCGGCTCGACAAGGACACGTCGGGGGTGCTGCTGCTGGCCCGCACCGCCAAGTCGGCGGCGTTCTTCTCGAAGGCGTTCGCCGATCGCACCGCGCGCAAAGTCTATTGGGCACTCGTCGTCGGCGCGCCCGAGCCTGCCGAGGGCGAGATCGTCGCGGCATTGGCGAAGCAGCCCGGCAGCGGCGGCGAGAAGATGCACGTCGATCCCGACACCGGCCAGAACGCGCGCACCCGGTATCGCACGCTCGACCACGCCGCGACGCAGGCGGCGTGGCTCGAGTTCCAGCCGCTCACCGGCCGCACCCACCAGATCCGCGTCCACGCCACCGCCATCGGGCACCCGATCGTCGGCGACGCCAAATACGGCGGCAAGGACGCGTTCCTGACCGGCGGCATCAGCCGCAAGATGCACCTCCACGCCCGGCGGCTGCTCATCGATCACCCCGACGGCATACCGCTCGATGTGGTCGCCAACCTGCCCAATCACATGGTGGACAGCTTCGCCATGCTCGGCTTCGAGGTCGCCGACGGCAACATCCCCCTGAACGAGCTGCGTTTCAAGGACACGCCCGAGGGCAAGGCCAAGCTGGAGAGCGCCGCCGCGAAGCAGCGCCGGTTGGCGCGCCGCGGCGAACGCCGCAGCCGGGG
>CAXTTR010000306.1:0-3937 GCA_964247215.1 uncultured Sphingomonadaceae bacterium | reverse complement strand
GTGCTCGACCGCGACCTGCGCGCGCCGGCTTACGAAGCGCGGCTGGCGGCGGTGCTGAACGCAGGTGTCGGGCTGTGGGACGTGGTCGCGGTGGCGCGGCGGCAGGGCAGCCTCGACAGCGCGATCCGCGCGCCTGAGCTGCACGACTTGGCCGGGCTGGCACGCGGACTTTCCGAGCTGCGGGCGGTGGCCTTCAACGGCCAGACGGCGGCGACGCTGGCCCGGCGGCAGCGAGTTGAGTGGGGGAACGTGGCGCAGGTCGTGCTGCCGTCGAGCAGCGCGGCATATACATTGGCGGTCAGCGCGAAGGTGGAAGCTTGGTCCGTCTTGCGCGACTTTCTGTCTCCTCCTGTTCTCCCGTAGCAAAACGAAGCAAGTTACCCCGCCATCCAAGGCCGCCACCCCGCCAGCCGCTTCGCCAGCACTGCCGCACGCTCGGCCGTAAATCCGCGCCGCAGCTGCGCCGCGAGCCCGCTCGCTTCGTGCGCCACCGCGACATCGCCGCCGCGCGCGGCAAGGCTCGCCCACACCCATGCGGCTCCTGGATCGCGGGCCACACCAGCGCCGCTTGCCAGCACCCGCGCGAACGCCAGCTGCGCCGGCGCATAACCGCGACTGGCGGCGCGGAGCCAGTAAGCGGCGGCGGTCGCCGGATCGGTGGCAACACCCTGACCACGCGCATAGATCACGCCGAGCATCGTCTCGGCAACCGCCGAACCCTGGTCAGCAAGCGCCGTGAACCGGAAGCGGGCGCGCCGGTAGTCGCGCGCATCATAGGCGGCGATGCCCTGTGCCAGCGCGGCGGCCAATGGCGACACCGCTGTTTCGCCGCCGACCGTCACCGCGGCGTTCGACACGCCCGCATTTGCCGTCGCTGTAAGCAGCCACGCCGCGCTGATCCGTGCCATGCTCACCTCACCGGCTTAGGCGATCACCCCGAGCGCAACAAGCCGACCGCGGCGTCGCGCTCGAACAGGTACAACAGCACGCGCGCCGCCTGACCGCGCGGCGCTTCGAGGCCGCCGTCGCGGTCGAGCAGCAGCCGCGCATCGTCGCGCGCCGTCTGCACCAGCTTGGCGACGCGCTCGGGGTCAGCGAGTTTGAACTCCTGCTCGCCCGCCTGCTTGGTGCCGAGCATCTCGCCCGCGCCGCGCAGCTCAAGATCGGCCTCGGCGATACGGAAGCCGTCGCTGGTTTCCCTCAGCAGCTTGAGCCGCGAGCGCGCCGTCTCCGACACCACCGCATCGCGCAGCAGCAGGCACACCGACTTGCCGGTACCGCGCCCGACGCGGCCGCGCAGCTGGTGCAGCTGCGCCAGCCCGAAGCGCTCGGCCGCCTCAATGATCATCAGCGTCGCGTTGGGCACGTCGACGCCGACCTCGATCACCGTCGTCGCGACCAGCAGCTGCAGCCGTCCGCTGGCGAAATCGGCCATCACGGCGTCCTTCTCGGCGGGCTTGAGGCGGCCGTGGACCAGCCCGACGATGTCGCCGAACTGCGCCCGCAGTGCCGCGGCGCGGGCGACAGCCGACGCGGTGTCGCCGCTCTCGCTGCCTTCGACCAAGGGGCATACCCAGTAAGCTTGGCCGCCGCCCGCGAGGTGGCGCGCTAGCCCCGCAGTGACGTCGTGGATACGGTCGAGCGCCACCACGCGCGTGTCGATCGGCTGGCGGCCCGGCGGCAGCTCGTCGATCCGCGACACGTCCATCTCGCCGTACGCGGTCAGCGCCAGCGTCCGCGGGATCGGCGTCGCGGTCATCACCAGCAGATGCGGCGGTACCTGCGCCTTTGCCGCCAGCATCAGTCGCTGGTGAACGCCGAAGCGGTGCTGCTCGTCGATCACGACCAGCCCGAGATCGCGGTACGCGACCGCTTCCTGAAAGATTGCATGCGTGCCGATCAGGATGTCGATCTCGCCGGTTGCCAGCCGGTGCAGGATGTCCTCTCGGATGCGCCCCTTGTCGCGCCCGGTCAGGATCGCGACGCGCACCGGCAGGTCGCCGAGCTGCGCGGTCAGGCTGGCGAAATGCTGGCGCGCGAGAATCTCGGTCGGCGCGAGGAGCGCCGCCTGCGCCTTGCACTCGACCGCGGTCAGCATGGCGAGCAGTGCGACCAGCGTCTTGCCCGAGCCGACGTCGCCCTGCAGTAGCCGCAGCATCGGTGCGGCCTGCGCGAGATCACCGGCGATCTCGGCAGTGACTCGCGACTGCGCCCCGGTCAGCGCCCACGGCAGCTGCTCGACCAGCGCGCCGGTGAGCAGGCCGGTCCCGGCCAGCGCCCGTCCGCGCCGCCGCCGGGTGTCGGCACGCACCAGCAGCAGTGCCAGCTGGTTCGCCAGCAGCTCGTCATACGCCAGCCGGTCGCGTGCCGCCGCTTCGTCGTGCAGTGCATGAGCATCGGTGAGCGCCTGCCGCCACGTCGGCCAGCCGCGCGCCGCGAGCACGCTCGGCTCGATCCACTCGGCGAGCAGCGGCGCGCGCGCCAGCGCCGCCTCGTTCAGCTGCCCCATGCGCTTGTTGGTCAGCCCCTCGGTCAACCCGTACACCGGCTCGCGCGCCGGGATGCCGGCGACCGTCGCTGGCGTCACGACGTAATCGGGATGCGCCATCTGCAGCCACTGGCCGTAGCGGTCGAGCCGCCCGCTGACGACGCGCTTCTCACCCGCCGGTAGCAGCTTGCGGGCATAGCCGCCGCTCTGGCCGAAATAGACGAGGTCGATGTACGTCCCCGCGCCGTCGACGCAGCGGACGCGGAATGGCGCGCGCGGGCTGCCGCTCTCATAGCCGCTGACGAGCAGCTCGACGACGATCAGCCGCCCCTCGTCGGCCTCATCGAGCTTCGCCACGTGGACGCGTTCGAGCGCCATCACCGGCAGATGAAATAGCAGGTCGACGACGCGGGTCAGCTTGAGCCGTCCCAACTGACGCGCCAGTGTCGCACCGACGCCCTTCAGGGCGCTCACCTCGGCGAACAGCGGGTTGAGCGAGGCGGGACGCATGCTATGGAGAGCCATAGCGCAAGCACCCTGCCGGTTCCAAACCGGCGGGCATAATGCTGTTGGAGCGAGTATGGACGGCGTAGAAGTCAGCCACGACGAAGTCGAATTCCGCCAGCGCCGCCTCGCGTTCCGCGCCTGGCACCGGGGCACGCGCGAAGCCGACCTGATGATCGGCGGCTTCGCCGACCGCCACGCGGCCAGCTGGGGACTGCCCGAGATTGCCTGGTTCGAGGCACTGCTCGAGGAGCAGGACGTCGACATCATGGCATGGGCGATCGGCACGTCGATGCCGCCGGCGCGGTTCGCGGGACCGCAGATGGCGGCGCTGCAGGCGCTGGACTATGTCGCGAAGTCGATGCGTTGAGGGGCGGTCTTGGCAGCTACGTACTCGCAGGAGCCGGTCATAGAGCGGTAATTCATACTGTTGTCCTTGCCCTTACTGCTCCCCTTCCCTTCAGGGAAGGGGCCGGGGGTGGGGCCTCCGTATGACTGCGCGCATTGACCCCAGACTAGCCACCTTCGCCCGCGACATGCGCGCCAAACCGACACCGATCGAGGCAGCGCTATGGCGAAGGTTGCGTGACTCGCAGCTGGGTAGTTTCAAGTTTCGACGCCAGACTGTGCTGTATCCGTACGTCGCTGACTTCTGCTGCCCGTCGGTTGGGCTGATCGTCGAGCTGGATGGCGCCACGCACGATGCGGCGGCGGATGCGCTGCGCGATACTGCAATGCTCGCGAGAGGCTATCAGACACTGCGCTTCACCAACGTCGAGGTCGGGTCCAATATCGAGGGCGTGCTGCTTTCTATCTTGACGACGGCCCAGGCGCGCGCTGCGCTCCCCACCCCCCGGCCCCCTCCCCTGAAGGGGAGGGGGAGCAGGAAGCAGCAGGGTAGCCCTTCCTTACTGCCCCCCTCCCCTTCAGGGGAGGGGCCGGGGG
>CAXTTR010000305.1:1314-3950 GCA_964247215.1 uncultured Sphingomonadaceae bacterium | reverse complement strand
ACGGCCGAAAAGTCGGACTGGCCGACTTGTGCAATGCAATTGGCATCCCGGCAAAGACCGACGTTGCGGGCAGCGACGTTGCGGCGTTGTGGGACGCCGGCGAGACCGAGCGCATCCGCATGTATGTCGCCGAAGACGCCGTCGCCACGCTGTGCCTGCATTTCGCCTGGACGGCATCCCGGGCCGCAGACGAGGCGCTGGTGACGCGGCCAATAGCGGCGCTTGCCCGGCATATACAGGCGACGCCGGACCTGTCGCACCTGTCCGCCTTCGTCGACTGCGCGCTGACGCGCTGGTGCCGTCCACGAGCATTGCACGGCGACGTCGCTGCCGCGCTGGCGCGGATCACCGCCCGGCTTCGCCGTGAAGAGGACGAAAGGGCGTTCGTCATGACCTGAACTTGGTCGCCGCCACCCTCGCGAACGCCACTGTCGGCCCGGTCATCTTCGCGATGACCGGGCCGCCGTCATTTACGGAGATATACTATGACCACCGACACCGTCGCACTCTCCACCGCCTGGATCCACCAGCCCGCCTGCGGAAAGGCTCCCGCGCGCACGCTGCTCGTCGGCGCCGCCACGCTGAGCACGCGCTATCACTTCGGCACGCTTGCCTTCGACTTGGCGGCGCACAGCACGACCGTCACCGACAGCCCGGTCGAGACCATGACGTGGCTGGCCGAGCGGCTGCACGTTCCGCCCAATCGGCTGCTGCTGTGGCGCGCGGAGGATATCGTTGTGCCATCGCTGATTTCGGCGTGCGAGACGACGCGCGACACGCTCGTCGCGGCGCGGCTGCTGCGCGAACTCGAGCTTACGCTCGACGGCGAGATGATCGATGTGGCGGACAGCCATGGCGGTGCGTCCGCCACGTCGTTCGACGCCGTCTCGCATAACGCCGGTCTGCCGTTCCGGCCGATGTCGAAGGACCTGCTGCACGAGGCGCACCGAACGGGTTGCCACGGTGCCATCCGCGCGCATCTCGCGTCGCGGGCGATCGGCACATGGCGGCTGTGGCTGAAGGGCCGGAACGATGCGGATGCGCTGATCGCGGCAACCGATGCGTGGGTCGCCACCTCCGATGCGCAGGTGCGGCTGTGATGATGGTGGTCGATGGCAAACCGCATGTCCGTCCCTGCGCGTCGATTCCGTCCGACGGCAACGAGGGCAACGAGTGGGTCGCCTCGATCGGCGACCTGTATGCAACGCTGACCACGCCGCTGCCGCTGGCGGGCGCGTCGATGCTGACGCGCGCCGATAGCGATGATGAACCGCACCTTGCGGCGACGCTGCGGGCAGAGGCACTCTGGATGGGCGCGCCCATCGACCATATCGCCGATCAGGCCGCGATGCAGTTATGGGCGGGCCGACCGTGGCTGTCGTTCCGGCCACTGCTGCTCGTCGGGCCGCCGGGTGCGGGGAAGACTCACCTCGCGCGGCGGATCGGCGACCTGTCCGGCTGCGGCAGCAGCATCCTGTCGCTCGCGGGCGTAAACAGCAACGCCGAGCTGGCCGGCAATCCGCGCGGGTTCCGCCACCAGCAGCCATGCTTCCCGTTGATGGCGATGCTGCGAACCGGCACCGCCAACCCTCTCGTCGTTATAGACGAGGTCGAGAAGGCTAGCATCAGCGATATGGGCGATCCCGTCGCCACGTTGCTCGGCATGCTGGAGCGCTCCACGGCTGCCCGCTTCTTCGACGGCTGCCTCGCTACCGAGGTCGACCTGTCCCATGTCAACTGGATCCTGACCGCCAATCGTATCGACCGCCTGCCGGCACCGCTGCTGTCGCGGGTCGAAGTTATGGAGGTGAGTGGCCCCGGGCCGGAACACGCCGAGATGGTTCTCGCCAGCCTCTGGCGCGCCGTCGCCCGCGACGTCGGCCTGCCGCCGTCAGCGCTGCCGCGCATCGAGGCAGCGGCAGAGACAGCGCTGCTCCGCCTGTTCCGCAACACCCGCTCGGTCCGGCGGCTCCGCCGCACGATCGAGACGCTGGTGGCGGTGTCCGCGCGGCACATACGCCGCACGGTTAACTGATGCCCTTCGAGGAGGGACGGTGATGAGCACCGTAAATGACGGGAAAATGCTCCGGCCCAAAGGCCGTCACAGATGGAGTGATGATATGACCACAACGACCCTGCCGATGCAGGTCCGGCACCAGAACTGGATGCTGGCCGTTCGCGCCCTCGCCGGCGTGCCGACGTTCAAGCCGGTGAA
This sequence comes from uncultured Sphingomonadaceae bacterium, assembly GCA_964247215.1. Taxonomy (GTDB): domain Bacteria; phylum Pseudomonadota; class Alphaproteobacteria; order Sphingomonadales; family Sphingomonadaceae; genus Polymorphobacter_B. The sequence goes on along the minus strand of CAXTTR010000305.1, from coordinate 1,735 downwards.
CGAGTCCATCCTTTTCTGCTCGACAGGCCTGGATGGAATGGAGCGTGGGATGGAGATGGCTCGTTTGGCACAGCAGGCGCATCGCGACATCATCTGCGCGCGCTGGGACAATGCCAAGGCGAAGCGACCGTCAGAATACGTCGTGGTCCTGCGTGATGTGATGTCGGTCGATGTGCTAAGCGATTGCGCGGCATACATGTGGGAAGAGCAGCGGCTCGCCCTCGTCTCGTCCCGGGAGAAACTGACGATCTGGGTTGGCGACCGCGGCTTGCTCCAGCGAGGCCATGGATTACCGCAGCACCTGGTTCGGGGCACCCGGCTGGCAGCGATGCGTATCCGCGAGGCGGCCGATGGTCGCGAGGCTGCGTTTCTCGACGGCAACCGCTTGATGCCGATGGGCGGCGAATGGACGGTGCCGGAC
>CAXTTR010000305.1:760-1304 GCA_964247215.1 uncultured Sphingomonadaceae bacterium | reverse complement strand
AATTGCTATGAAGATCGAAACCGTCGCCACGCCGCGCGGTCCACGTTCTTGGATCGTGCTCGACATCGAATCCGCCGTGCTCGATGACACCGCGCACAAGCGCTACCAGCAGATGGAGCGCTGGGTGCCGTCGGACGACAAGCCAATCCGCCGCGGTTACCAGCGCAGCGAAGACCCGCTGACCTGCCCCCGGTGGGTCTTCCAGAGCATCACCACCGTTGCCATGATGGTGCTGGTTGAGGACGCGCAGGGCGGCATCGACGTCAGCCGGTTCGTGACGCTGTCCGCGCCGGATCACGGCGAGCGCGAGGTGCTCTCCGGCATTCTACAGGTGCTCTCAGAGGCGCCTGCCGACGCCGAAATCTGCACGTGGATGGGCCTCGCCCATGATATCCCGCTCATGATCAACGGGTGCATGCGTTACGGACTGACGCTACCGCGCGGATGGGGTTGGCTGGCGCACGGCGGCTTCCACAGGGAGCGCCACCTGGATCGACTTGCCGGCTGGCGATCGCGCCATCCTAGCAGATGCTGAACCAGCTTG
>CAXTTR010000305.1:0-750 GCA_964247215.1 uncultured Sphingomonadaceae bacterium | reverse complement strand
CGCCTACACTGCGGGCATGCGAATGAAGCCGATCCACCTCGCCGAGGTTCTGGCCGCCATGGACATCCCCGGCAAGCTGACGTGCCCGCCGTTCGCCATCACCAACCTCATCTATGCCGGCCGGTGGGACGACGTGCAGAGCGCCTGCGAGGTCGATGTAATCTCGACGGCGCTGTTGCTTGCCCGCTGGCGCAGGCTCACCGACGGCCGGGCCGAGGCTGACGCTGTGGAAGATCGGATCCTGCGCCGCGCCGTCGAAATGCGTGAGGGGCGGGATTCCATCCCGGCACTGGAAGAGCATCGCCGCATCCGGTTCTCCGCCAAATACGCCAAGGCCGCCAACGACGCGGCGGCGCTGGCACCATGGCTGGATCAGGACGCGGCTTGAAGACAGATTGGTCGCGGCGGCGGTGTCGCCGCGACCTTCAGCCTTGTTTTACGCTTGCCCGCTACCGTCGCGGTCGAACACGAACCGCGCCTTACCCTCCCATGCGCCGATCAGAAAAGATTCGGACAGCGTGTCCGAGAAATCAACATCCGGCGCATGTGGAGGTAAGACCCGCCTTGTCCGCCCCATTTTCAGCAGAGATCGGGTATCGACCGCTCACCCGGACCGAGGTTCAGCGGGAAATCGAAAAGCTCGACCTTTCCGCCCAGGGTCGCGTTCGCCGTGTTGCCGATCTCATGTCCAACGATCTGCCCGGCGACGGCCGCGACCTGTTGCACGACGCGGTCTGCAAAGCCCTGACC
>CAXTTR010000304.1:0-3966 GCA_964247215.1 uncultured Sphingomonadaceae bacterium | reverse complement strand
CCGTTAATTCCGTCGTGGCCCCGCTACGAAGCAGGCGAGCGGGCGACGATGATATTCGATCGTGAAATGAGCGTGGTAAGTGATTATCGTGGTGACTTCGTCCGGTTGATCGGTGAGTCTGGGCCAGCGGCGCGCTCGCCTGAAGGTATTCAGGGTGCCGCGGTCGCCGCCACTGGAAACGCTGCATGACGCGCTACACTGCCTCTCATTGGGGCATCTATGAGGTGGACCGTGCAGGCGGTGCCCCCGAGTTGAAAGCTTACGCCCGCGACCCCGATCCATCGCCGATCGGCCTCTACCAACTCGACGAAAGCGTATTGCGTTTACGAGTCCGGCGACCTGCAGTCCGTCGCAGCTGGCTGGACCACGGGCCGGGCGCTTCACCCGAGCTGCGCGGCCATGAGCCTTTCGTCGAAGTAGGATGGGACGATGTGATCGACCTCGTCGGTGCGGAGATCATCCGGGTCCGTTCGGCCCACGGTAACGCGGCGATCTTTGGCGGCTCTTACGGCTGGGCGAGCGCGGGGCGATTTCACCACGCGCAGGGGCAGGTACACCGCTTCCTAAACATGTGCGGCGGCTATGTCCGCCATGTCGATTCCTACAGCCTCGGGGCAGCGCGCGTGCTCATGCCGCATATCGTCGCGCCGATGGACGAGTTGATGGCGGTGCATACTTCATGGGACGTGATGGCCGAGCACACCCGGCTGTTCGTTGCTTTCGGCGGCGTGCCCGTGAAAAATTCCCAAATCGCCGCGGGCGGGGCGAGCGACCATCGGGTGAAATCGGGGCTCCACTGCATGGGCAAGGCCGGTGCCCGCTTCGTCAATGTCGGGCCGGTTGACGATAATCTTGATATTGGGCGCAGACACGAATGGCTGGCCATCCGCCCCAACACCGACACCGCGTTTATGCTGGCGCTCGCCTGGGTTCTACGCAACGAAGGACTGCACGATACCGCCTTCCTCGACCTATACTGCGTCGGTTATGAGCGGTTCGAGCGCTATCTCCTCGGCTTGGACGACGGTACGCCTAAGACGCCGTCGTGGGCCGAGCCAATCGTGGGCATTCCCGCAAGTGCCATTGTAGGGCTGGCGAGGGATATGGCTGTCACGCGAACGATGCTTAACATCGCGTGGTCGCTCCAGCGTGCGACAGCCGGCGAGCAGCCTTTCTGGATGCTCGTTACGCTGGCCTGCATGCTCGGCCAGATCGGATTGCCGGGCGGCGGCTTCGGCGTCGGCTACGGTGCCAGCAACCAACTTGGTAGCACGCATCCCTCGATGGCCGGACCTACCCTGTCACAGGGCCGTAACGCGGTCGCCGACTTTATCCCGGTAGCGCGCGTTGCCGATATGCTGCTTCACCCCGGCGACGAGTTTACCTATAATGGCGTGGTCCGGCGCTATCCCGACATCCGGCTGGTCTACTGGGCGGGCGGCAACCCGTTTCACCATCATCAGGACTTGAATCGCTTGCTCCGGGCCTGGCGCAAGCCCGAGACCATTGTCGTTCACGAACAGTTCTGGACGCCAACGGCCAAGCTGGCCGACGTCGTATTGCCCGCAACTACCAGCATGGAGCGCGACGACCTCGGATATGCGAACCGCGAAGGCCATCTTGTCGCGATGAGTCAGCTGATTCCGCACGTAGGCGAAGCCCAGGATGACTTCGAAATCTTTCGCCGGCTTGCGGCTCGGCTCGGGGTGGAAGAGCTCTTTACCGAAGGACTAGGCGTTGCCGGCTGGCTGGCGCGGCTCTACAGCGAATTTCGCGACCGCGAGCAGGCAAAAGGTGCGATGCTGCCAGACTTCGAGACGTTCTGGGAAGCGGGATTGATTGATTTCACGCCGCGCGACGCGCCGGTTATTATGCTTGAGAGGTTCCGACAGAACCCCGAAGCTAATCGGCTGCCGACCCCGTCAGGCCGGATCGAGATCTGGTCTGCGACGATCGCCGGTTTTGACGTTAAAGATTGCCCTGGACACCCGGTCTGGCGCGAACCCGCCGAATGGCTCGGCGGCGGGCTTGCGGCGCGCTACCCCCTCCATCTTCTGTCCGACCAGCCTGTTCGCCGGCTGCATAGCCAGCTCGATCACAGCCCGCACAGCCGAGGCGGTAAGATTGCAAGGCGCGAGCCCGTCGACATGCACCCGCAGGACGCCGCGGCACGTGGCATCAACGACCGCGGCAGATGCATCGCGGCAGTCCGGCTGAACGAGCGGCTGCTGCCCGGCGTCCTTAAATTATCCACGGGTGCGTGGTTCGACCCCGACCCTGCGACGGGCGTTGAAAAGCATGGCAATCCGAACGTGCTGACTCTCGACTGTGGCGCTTCGGGCCTGTCACAGGGCTGCTCTGCCCAGACTTGCCTCATAGAAGCCCGCAAACTGACTGAGAAGCCGCCAATGGTGACCGCGTTCGAGCTGCCCGAATTTGCCGAGCATTACTGACAGAGGAGATGAGACGTGGGCGCTAGCATTCCAACGATCCACGGCTTCTGCAATCCGATGTTTCAAGCCGTTGGACACGCGTTTAAAACCAATTTTGCCGAACATGACGAGCTTGGCGCTGCGGTATCAATCTACCACGATGGGCAGCTTGCGGTCGATCTCTGGGCCGGCACTGCCGATGCGGAGACGGGGGCCGACTGGCAGCACGATACGCTGGTGCCTGTATTTTCCTGTACCAAGGGCGTCGCCGCCATCTGCATCCATGTGCTGGTGGAACGCGATCTTCTCGCGTTCGACAAACCTGTTGCGCACTATTGGCCCGAATTCGCCGCCAACGGCAAGGAGGGGGTCACAGTCGCCATGGTACTAAGCCATCAAGCAGGCCTGCCTTACTGGCGGGAACCACTCCCCACGGGCGCGTTAACGAACTGGGAGCTGGCGACGAGCCGCCTTGCGGCTCAGCGGCCGGTTTGGGAGCCGGGAACCGCGCATGGTTATCATGGTACGACCATTGGGTTTCTCGAAGGCGAACTCGTACGTCGCGTTACCGGGACAACGATCGGCCATTTTCTCCGCGACGAGGTTGCAAGTCCCTTGCAGGCCGACGTCTGGATCGGTTTGCCCGCGTTAGAAGCGGATCGCGTCGCGCGAGTATACCTCGCTCAGCCGGATCGGAATTCGGCTTTGTTTCGCAAGATCAGCGACGAGCCCGACTGGGAGGGCTGCAAACTGGTGACCAACACTGGCGGCCATAATACCTCTGACTTCATCAATTCCGACGAGCGTCACGCCATGGAAAACCCGGCCGGCGGTGGTCTTGTCACAGCGCAAGGACTTGCACGCTTGTATGCGCCGTTCACGCTCGATGGGTCGCTCGACGGCGTCCGCCTTGTCGGGCCCGATGCGCTTGCCCCGATGAAGACGGCGCGCGCTGCTTCCGACTGCGACATTATTCTACGCTTACCAACCACCTTTACGCTCGGCTTCTCGAAATGCTGGGGAGACCGGCGTCTTGGGCCGGGCGAGCACGTCATCATTGGCGAGCAGGCGTTTGGAGCGCCTGGCATGGGTGGCAGCATCGGCTTCGCTGATCCACAAGCGGGGATGTCACTGGCCTATGTTATGAATCTGCATGGCGGTGGAGTAGGTCTAAACCAGCGGGGCCAGAGTATCGTTGACGCCGCTTACGAGGCACTCGGCTTTATAAACTGATGCCAAATACTTTTTAAAAAAAAACAGACCAGCGCCCCACATCGGAATTGATATCTACCCTGGGCATACGAAACCGTCCGTTTTCGGACGCGGCATCCCTATCTGGCTACAATATAGCTTGCATTGGTTTAGGACGCCGTTGAGCATCCGGACATCGTTTCGGGACAGATTAGGATGTAGCCGGTGACGAGTTCGACGCGGCGTTCGCCTGCACCGTACCAGCCACAACAGTACACCCTTGACACAACCCTGCCCTGACACATCTCGCCAAGTGTCAAAACGGTAGCCTTTAGACTTTTGA
>CAXTTR010000303.1:1881-3985 GCA_964247215.1 uncultured Sphingomonadaceae bacterium | reverse complement strand
GTCCATCGCTGCATATGTCAGAGATAATAAGGTTTTTACACGGCCCGGGCCTAACACGTACGGACTAATCGAATCGAGGGCTGATGAACCTGACGAGCCGCCTCCAGGCTTCGGCCAGAGCCGACGCAATATTGTGATCGACGCTGAAGACGATGTCCCGTTCTGAAGGTCAGCTGGGTATTGACGGGTCTTAACGTGGGCTCGAATATGCCAAACCAATCGTATGGAGCTAGCAATCATTCGCTTCGTCTCACGATCACGTAGATGGACGTCACAAAAAATTATACGGGTCGATATCCACCGTCACCCGCACGCTCGGCGGTGTCGGTACCGCCCCCAGCCACGCAGTAATATACCCCTGAATATCGGTACTCCGCCGCGCCTGCACCAGCAGCCGCTGGCGGTAGCGGCCGCGGAGCATCGACAGCGGCGCGGGGGCTGGGCCTAGAACGCTGACCGCGCCGTCGCTCAAATCGCCGCCGATGCTGGTATTGCCAGCGCCGTTGCCGTCCACCCCGCCTCGCGGTGCCGCGCGCCCCAACGCCCGCGCCGTCGCGGCGACGGCGGCTTCGTCTTCGCCCGAAACGATCACCCCCGCCAACCGCCCGAATGGCGGCAGGCCGAGTTCGAGCCGCGCCTCGGTTTCAGCGGCGTAGAAGCCTTCGGCGTCATACTCGACGAGCGCACGGATAACGCGGGCATCGGGCTGGTGCGTTTGCAGCAGCACACGCCCGGGCTTGTCGCCCCTGCCCGCCCGCCCGGCGACCTGCGCGATTTGCTGGAAGGTGCGCTCGCCGGCGCGCAGGTCGCCGCCGCTGAGGCCCAGGTCGGCATCGACGACACCGACCAGCGTCAGTTCGGGGAAGTGATAGCCCTTGGTGACCAGCTGCGTGCCGATCAGCAGGTCGACGTCGTGCGCATCGACGGCGGCGATCAGCGCGGCGGCGCGCGCGGGCGAGTAGATGGTGTCCGAGGTGACCAGCATTGTCCGCAGCTCCGGCAAAATGCGCGCGACCTCCTCGGCAACGCGCTCGACGCCGGGCCCGCATGGCACCAGCATGCCGGTCGCGCCGCACGCCGGGCAGGCAGGCGGCGGCGGCACGGTATAGCCGCAGTGATGGCACTGCAGCCGCTGCGTCAGCCGGTGCTCGACCAGCCACGCGGTGCACTGCGGGCATTCGAGCCGCTCGCCGCACGCCCGGCACAGGGTCAGCGGGGCATAGCCGCGGCGATTGAGGAACAGCAGCGACTGCTCGCCGCGCGCATGCGTGTCCCGCAGCGCCGCGACCAGCGGCGGGCTCAGCCAATGCCCGCGCGGCGGCGGCTGGTGGCGGAGGTCGATCGTCGCAATGTCGGGCAGCGCCGCGCCGCCGAACCGCACCGGCAGCCTGAGTTCGGCATAGCGCCCGCGCTCGACCTGAACACGCGTTTCGAGCGCCGGGGTGGCGGTCGCCAGCACGACGGGAATGCCGGTGAACTGCGCGCGCATGACCGCGACGTCGCGCGCGTGGTAGGGCACGCCCTCCTCCTGCTTGAAACTGGTCTCGTGCGCTTCGTCGACGACGATGAGCCGCAGGCCGGCGAACGGCAGGAACAGCGCCGAGCGCGCGCCGACGACGACCTTCGCATCGCCGCTGGCGACCGCGCGCCACGCCCGCCGCCGCTCGGACGCTCGCAGGTCCGAGTGCCACGCCACCGGCGGGCAGCCGAAGCGCGCCGCGAAGCGGTCGAGCCACGGCGCGGTCAGCGCGATCTCGGGGATCAGCACGAGGACCTGGCCGTGGTTGCGCAACGCCGCCGCGACCGCCTCGAAGTACACCTCGGTCTTGCCCGACCCGGTGACGCCGTCGAGCACGACAGGCGCGAATGCGTGCGCGTCGACCGCCGCAGTTAATGCCGCTGATGCCGCCGCCTGTTCGGGGCCGAGCAGCGGCGCGGCGAAGTCCGGGTCGGGGGGCAGCAACCCGACCGTCATGTCGGCCTCGTCCGCCAGGACGGGCGGGAGCAGCTTGATGGCCTCGCCCGCCGACGCGCCCAGGTCGGCGTCCAGCAGCAGGAACACGTCGCCCAGATCGCGGGCGGCGGCATACGCGGCGGCCAGGGC
>CAXTTR010000303.1:0-1871 GCA_964247215.1 uncultured Sphingomonadaceae bacterium | reverse complement strand
GTTCGGGGCCGAGCAACGGTGCGGCAAAGTCCGGGTCGGGCTGTGGCAGCGGCACATCGGCGCTGACGCTGACCGGGGCGAGCGCGCCTGCGGTGATCAGCCCGCGGATAACCCCGTCGGACACCCGCGCCTGCGCCGCCAGTTCGCGTACCGCGCCTTGCGCCCCCGCCAGCGCTTCGAGAGCTGCCGCGCGGGCAGGAGTCATTCGCGGCGGGACTGCGCCGGTCGGGCGGTATTCGACCAGCTCGCGCGCGCCTTCGAGCGCCGACGGCACCGACAGCGCCATGCGCAGCACGCTCGCGGGCGGGCTGAGGTAATAGCCCGAGACCCAGTCGATAAGCCGCCGCAACGGGACCGTAACCGGCGGCACATCGTAGCGCGCCACGACAGCGCGCAGCTTGGCGTCCGGGACCTCGCGCGCGGCGAGCACGTCCGGCTCCCACACCACGCCGGTAATCTGCCGCGGCCCGAGCGGCACCCGCACGACATCGCCGGGGATCAGCGCCATGCCATCCGGAACCGCGTAATCGAGCGCGCCGAGGCCGTGCTGCAGCACCAGCACGCGGACACGGGAGAGCGGCGCGGTCATCGTGGTACGAAATAGGAACTCACGACGCGGCTTGCCAGCCAGAACCGGCCGCGGACCGTTTCGGCGATGAACAGAGGCTAACGACGCCGTTCAGGCTGGCAGCATCCGACTCGGCGCATATCGTTCCTACCGGGCACATACCGGCCACGAAGGAGCAGGATAATGATCCGCAACTTGATCTCGACGATCGTCGCCACGGCGGCGCTGGCGACCGCGATGGCTCCCGCCGCAGTAGGCGCGCACGAGCATGACGGCTGGCATGACGGCGACCGCGGCGGCTACGGCCGGCAGCATGACGAGGGTCGCCACAACGGCTGGAACCACGACGGCGACCGCCGCGACTGGGACCACCGCGACCATCACGACCACGATCGCTATGACCGCCGCGGCTACGAGGGCCGGAGCTATGGCTATAACGGGGCCTATTACGCGCAGCCCGGCTATGTGCAGACGTATGAAGTTCAGCAGGGCTATTACGCCCAGCCCGGTTACGTCTACGCGCAGCCCGGTTATGCCAGCAACTATGACCAGCGGGCGTACTACGGCCGCCAGCAGTCTCGCCGGCCTTACTGCCGCAACGACGGCGCGACCGGAACCATCCTCGGCGCGATCGCCGGCGGGCTGATCGGCAACGGCGTCGCCGGACGCGGCGACCGCGCGCTCGGCACGGTCATCGGGGCTGGCGGCGGGGCGCTCGCCGGGCGCGCGATCGACCGCATTTGCTGAGCTCGCGCGCGCCAAGCTTGGTTAGCACGATCCGGCGGCGACGACCGCCGGATCGCGGCGCCGCGCGACCAACCCCGGAGCAGGAACAGCGGCGCGGCGACCATAGCGTGACGACGATCGCACTTCCGGACATCCCGCCGCCGGGCTAGGGTGCATGAACATCGCCGCGCACAGGATCCACGCTCATGAAGTTCTTCGTCGATACCGCCGATACGCGCGAGATTGCGGAACTGGCGGCGACCGGGCTGCTCGATGGGGTGACCACCAACCCGAGCCTGATCCACAAATCGGGGCGTCAGTTTCTCGAGGTCATTGCCGAGATCGCGGCGCTTACCGAGGGCCCGGTGTCGGCCGAGGTCGTCGCGGCTGACACCGAGACGATGCTGCGCGAGGCCGACAAGCTGCTGACGCTGGGCGACAACATCGCGATCAAGCTGCCGCTGACATTTCCCGGGCTAAAAGCGTGCAAGGCGCTGTCGGACCGGGGTGTCATGGTCAACGTGACGCTGTGCTTCTCCGCTCCGCAGGCGCTGCTGGCGGCGAAAGCCGGCGCGGC
>CAXTTR010000302.1:0-3985 GCA_964247215.1 uncultured Sphingomonadaceae bacterium | reverse complement strand
CATTCGCGGTCCCGCAGTGCGGCGTCGAGTGTCGCGCGCGCGGCGTCGAGCGCGTCGCCGGCGGTCCGCCATGCGGCGTAGGTACTGGCGGTGCGCGCTGTGTCGGCACTCAGCCTGCCGAACGCGTCGAGCAGCGCCCGGTGGCCGCGCGCATTGAGCAGCCCGCGGTCGTCCTGCTGGCCGTGCACCTCGACGAGCGTGCTGCCGACCTCACGCAGCAGCGCCGCCGACACCGGCTGGTCGTTGATGAAGGCGCGGCTGCCGCCGTCGGCCGCAGCTCGCCGCTGCCGTCGGCATCGGAGTCGAGTCCTTGCTCGTCGAGCAACGCGCGCGCCGGATGACTTGCGCCGACGCTGAACGCCGCCGTCACCACCGCCTGCCCTGCCCCGCTGCGGACCAGCCCGGCGTCGCCGCGGGCACCGAGCGCCAGCCCGAGCGCATCGAGCAGGATCGACTTGCCCGCGCCGGTTTCGCCGGTCAGCACGCCCAGCCCCGGCGAAAACTCCAGCCGCAGCGCCTCGATCAGCACGACATCGCGGATATCGAGCGCGGTCAGCATGCCGCCAGTGGCGGCTTCAGGCGGTCTTCTTGGTGATCAGCGTGTAGGAATGCTGATACCATTTCGAGCCGGGGTAATTATAGCCAAGCACCGCCGCCGCCTGCTTCGCCTGCTCCGGCAACCCGACCGCGAGGTAGCATTCGGTCAGCCGTTCAAGTGCTTCGGCCGTATGACTCGTCGTGTCGTACTTGTCGACGACGGTGCGGAAGCGGATGATCGCGGCGAGGAACAGGTCGTTCTTCTGGTAATAGCGCCCGATCGCCATTTCCTTACCGGCAAGGTGGTCGCGCGCCAGGTCGATCTTGAGCCGCGCGTCGGCGGCATAGTCCGAGTTCGGATAGCGCCGGATCAACTCGCCGAGCGCATCCAGCGCCTGCTGGGTGATCTTCTGATCGCGGTCGACGCTGCTGATCTGCTCGTAGTAGCTGACCGCGACGGCGTAATAAGCGTACGGGGCCTCGCGGCTGCCCGGGTGCAACGACAAAAACCGCTGCGCCGAGGCAATCGCGTCGGGATATTGTTCGGCGACATAATAGCTGTACGCCGACATCAGCTGCGCGCGGCGCGCCCACACCGAATAGGGATGCTGGCGTTCCACCTCGTCGAACTGCAGCGCCGCCTGCTTATACTGCCGCTTGGCGAGCGTATCGCGCGCCACGTTGTACAGCGTATCGACGTCGCGCGCGACGTACGCCTGATCCTTGCGGGTCTTGGTCGAACTGCAGCCGGTCAGGGCCAGGCTGACAGCGGCGAGCGGCAGCAGGATATTACGCGACGTACGGAAGTTGATCATGGCTGCTGGTATTAGCCGATGGGCGGCGGGGTGCAAAGGGGGTGTGGGGATAGGAGGATAGCGCATCGCGCTGCTTTCTACTTCAAGCTCCCCTCCCGCCTTCACGGGAGGGGCTGGGGGTGGGGTTGTGGTGCGAAGGGCTGCAGCCTCTCGATCCGAGCGCATCCCCACCCCCAAGCCCCTCCCGTGAAGGCGGGAGGGGAGCTAGAAAAGCAGCAAGCCACTCCCTCAGCTCCGGAAATAAGCCTCCACCGGCCCCATCTGCTTGATCGTGATCGGCTGGCCGTGCCGGTCGCGCGACCCCGCGACGCTCACCCGCACCCAGTTCTCGCTGATGCAGTATTCGTCGACGTTGTTGCGTTCGATGCCCTTGAACCGGATGCCGATACCGCGGGCCAGCACCGCCTCGTCATAGTGCGGACTGGCGGGATTGTTCGCGAGCCGATCGGGCGGCGTCTCGGTCGCAGGCGTTGCGAGCGGCGCATCGCCAGCCGGTGCGGCTTCATCGGCAACAGGATCAGTCATGCGGTCGGCCTTAAACGCGAAAGGAGCCGGCGTGATAGCGCCGACTCCTTTCGTATCCAAGCCTGCATGACCAAACCCGTCGCGAGCCGACGTGCTCTCGGGGATTAGGTAGGACACCCGGGTACAGACCTGACCCAGTCTAGGCCAGCTTGAACCCTTCCTTGTTCATCATCAGCATCAGCTTGCGGTTCTGCTCGGCGGTCATCTTCTGGTGGAACGGCGGGTAGATCACATCCTCTTCCTCGCGGATGTGCTTATCGAGCAGCCCGCGGAACTCGGCGACGATGCTCAGCCACTCGGGTGAGTCCTTCGGCGTGATCTCGAGCTTGTACAGATACGTCTTGATGTAGCCGTGGTCGTCGTTGAGTTCGTCCGCCTCGGCTTGCTCGTGGACCTCACGCAGCGCCGGGTAGATGACGTTCTCTTCCTGGAACGCGTGCTTGCCGAGCGCATGCTTGAGCGTCGCCAGCAGCACGTTGCGCTTGACCGTCTCGCTATTGTCGGTCTGCGCCATCTTGTCCATGATGCCCTGCGCGAGCTTGTGCTCGATCTTGAGCGCCGCCATCCAGTCGCCCGACGCGCCCGACACCGCCTGCACCATCACTTTGCGCCCGAGCGCCACGGCGAGGCCGAGCCCCGCGCCGATCGCCAAAGCCCCAAGGTTACCCGAACCGTTTTTGGGCGCCTTCCGCCGGGCGATGTTGTTTGGCGGCAGCATCTTCTTCTGTGTCATCGGCATCTGTAATACTCCTGCTGATTAGTACCGTTTCAACCGGCGGCAGCGCAGCGCGTTCCGCGTCGCAGCCGCTCGTTTCGCACCTGTGCGGTGCGTTGTTGCGGCGCATGCGGGCGTTCAGCGGATCACATCGGTCATCTCTCGGCTAAACCGCGGGTGAACCAGCGCTCAGCCTGCGTACATCGAGCAGCGCCCACGGAGTCTCGATGATGATCACCCGCTACCTGCTTGCCACCGCCGCTGTCGCCTTCGCCGGCGCGGTCGCCGCGTTCGCCGCCGTTACCCTTGCCGGAGCGGCGGCCGCGTTCGGCGCAACGCCGCCTGTCACCGAAGCCATTGCCCCGCCCGTGCCCGCGGCGGCCGCCGCGCCGGGACAGCGTTACGGCTACGATGGCCCGAGCGGCGATGCCGTTCGCGCCAAGCTCAAGGACATGGATACCGACCACGACGGCCGCTGGAGCAAGGCCGAATGGCTCGCCGGCGGCCGCAATGCCAAGGGCTTCGACCGCATGGATACCGATCACGACGGTTATCTTACGCCCGAGGAACTGCGCGCCGGCATGGCGGCGATGCGCGCCGCGCGAGTGCAGGACATGCCGTTGCCGCCAGCCGCAGCGCCGGAGTGAGGGTGCGCTAGCCTATTCCTTGAACCCCGACGACGGGGCAGGATCGCTGCCCCGTCCCGGTTGCGTGTTCGACGGCGGATCGCTCGACGGAAAAGTCTCGTCGAGTTCGATGTCGAGCTTGGCATCGCTGTGGCTCGGGTCAGCCTGAAGCTTGGGCTTGTCGCTGGCATCGTGCGCCTCGCGGTGCTCGGGCTGATGCGGCGTCATTTCGGCGGCAAGCGGGCGTTCGTCGGACATCGTCATTCCCCAAAATTGGCGTAAACCAGACGCTTGGCGGTGACTGGCGTTCCCGCGGCTCGACGCGTAGCAGCCAGATGGCACACTGTCCCAGTACGTCATACGCATGATCGAGCCGGCTGCAGCGGCAGCGGCGATGACGGCGGTTGCCGCTCCCTGCCGCACAACTTAGATACGTATCCAGCATGCGCACCCTTGCGCCTTGCGAACAAATCTGGAACAAACTGCTCCCATGCTGACCCATATCCAGGTGCGCGGCGCGCGCGAGCATAACCTCAAGAACGTCGATATCGACCTGCCGCGCGACCAGCTTGTTGTCATCACCGGCCTCAGCGGCTCGGGCAAGTCGAGCCTCGCGTTCGACACCATCTATGCCGAGGGCCAGCGCCGCTACGTCGAGAGCCTGTCCGCCTACGCGCGCCAGTTCCTGGAGCTGATGGGCAAGCCCGACGTGGACAGCATCGAGGGCCTGTCGCCCGCCATCTCCATCGAGCAGAAGACCACCAGCC
>CAXTTR010000301.1:0-4015 GCA_964247215.1 uncultured Sphingomonadaceae bacterium | reverse complement strand
GTTCAACCACGTTCACGATGACCTCCGCGAACTCGACCGAAATGCTCGGCGGCAATGCCCTGACCGCCACCGGCAGCGGTCTATTCTTCAACTATACCATGCAAGCTCAGTCTCAATTGATGTTTCTCGGCAAAGCCCCGAATAATAACACCGTGCTCTGCTTCAATGCCGCGAACAACAACTGCACTGGTACCCCATCGGTCATCGTGGTCGTGCTCGCCAACAACCGGATCCTTTCTCCGCTGCAGAACAGCATCGGCCAGATCGGTACTGCCGGTATCGCCGCTGTGCCCGAGCCAACGACCTGGGCGACGATGCTCGCCGGGCTAGCGCTGTCGGGCGTCGCGCTGCGCCGCCGCCGGAGCTTGGTTACCGCGTAAAGCAATGTCGGATCATCCCGGTAATCACCGGCGCGGCACGGCCTGACGTTCGTCCCGGCGGGTTCGACCTGTGGAGATGGCCGCTCCGGCGTCGGCTCAAGAACAAACGCCGGGCCAGTTCGGTTTTGGTTTCTACCGGAGCGACTCAGCTCGGCATGAACGAAGCTAGCCCCGGTTGAGCAGCGCTACGATTGCCGCCGTGGTCCCGGTCTCGCCCAGCCGCGGGAAGATGCGGGTCACGCTGTTGTCATGTGCTTCGGCGCTGCCGTCGGTCATCGCGTCGACGGCGAGCGCGACATTATAGCCAAGCTCGCGCGCCTGCCGCGCCGTGGTCTCGACACCGATGCTGGTTGCGACGCCAGCGAGGACGACCTGTGTGACGCTGTGTTCCTGCAGATAGCCGTGCAGGCCGGTGTTGGTGAACGCGCCCCAGCTTTGCTTGCTGACCCGGTGATCCGATGACTGGGCGTCGAGTTCGGGAACCAGCACGGTCCAGCCGTCGGGCAACCCCGCGACATTGCTCGGCACCTCGGTGCGGGTAGAAGGCGCCCCGTCGACGTTGACCAGGACCACTGGCAAGCCATGCTGGCGGAACACCTTGGCGAGCCTTGCCGCATTGGCGATCACCGGCGCGACCGGATAGGCGGCGGGACGCGCGACCGTGCCGCGTTGAAGATCGACGACGATCAAGGCGCTTGCCGGATCGAGAGTGGTCAGGGGCATCGCACTAACTCCGCTAGGTTTGTTGAACTAATGGCCAGCATTGTGACTTCCCGTTTCCGCTGGCGATCATTGGATGGACGCAGTCACAACGCAGCCCGAAGCGCAGTGCGGAGAGCCTCGGCATCGCGCTTCAATCGCCCCGTAACTCGCAGCGTCTTGTAGCCCGCAGCCGCCGTCATTCGGTCACGGAGGGCGTCGTGTTCGGGCCGGTGGCTGCGGTCGTCAAGCTCGATCAGCAGGCGCACGTTGCCGTCTTCGTCGAGTAGCACGAAGTCGACGATCTTGCGGTCGAAGCGGTTGCGAGCACTCCGATGACCCGATCGGTCGGCATTGCCAACGGTTGACATCAGCGCTCCCATACTGACTTGCGGCGCGATGTGCCATGGTCCAACGATCTGACAGAGCAGGCGCCAGAAGGCGACTTCGGCCGGTGTCATTAAAGCCCGCGCTTTGAAGCGTGCAGTACTCCGGAGCGAGCCCGCAACGGCATTCAGAACAGCTAGTATAACCGCGAAAACGATGAAGATCGGCAGCAGCCCGCCGACAAAATGCGCCATTGTTCTTCCAAAGATTCACCTGCGTCTGGTCCTACCGACCACAGCACGCGCAGGTCGAGCATTAAAGTCTCGGCCCGGTGCTACGTCGCCGTTGAGGCTAGCGGCGGCTTGTACTAGGCTACGCGCTGACGCCAATACCGAAGGACACATTTATGGCTACCTCCCCCGCGCCGCTGGTCGGACCTTATGTGTTGCCGCCGCTGCCGTATGACTATGCGGCGCTCGAGCCGACGATCGACGAGGCGACGATGCGGTTGCATCATGACAAGCATCATCAGGCTTATGTCGACGCGTGCAACAAGGCGCTGGAGACACACCCCGAGTGGCTCGGCAAGACGATCGAGGACGTGCTCGCGCATCTCGATCAGGTGCCCGAGGACATCCGCCAGGTGGTCCGCAATCAGGGCGGCGGTCACGCCAACCACCAGCTGTTCTGGAAGCTGCTGACGCCAAACAAATCGGCCGGTCCGACCGGCGAGCTGGCCGCCGCGATCGACCGTGATTTCGGCTCGCTGGACGCGTTCAAGACGCAGTTCATCGAAGCCGGCACCAAGCAGTTCGGTTCGGGCTGGGTATTCCTCGTCGCCGACCCCAAGAACAGCTTCAAGCTGAAGATCGTGGCATTGCCGAATCAGGATAGCGTGATCACGCTCGGCATGCCGGCGATTCTGGCGTGCGATATCTGGGAGCATGCCTATTACCTGCGCTACAACAATCGCCGCGCCGACTGGCTCAAGGCGTGGTGGGATGTGGTCAACTGGCCGTATGCCGAAGAGCGGCTGCAGGGTGTCCACGACGGGAAGACGCAGCTTTAGCCGCTCGACGACTCAGCGCGGCGGCCGTGCTTCAATGACCCTCTCCCGTAGGCACGGGAGAGGGCTGGCACGCCAGCGCCCGCGCCAGCACCGTCATCTCAAGCGCCTCGCGGCCGGGTCCGACATCGACCGGGAATAGCCGCCGCTCGCCGGTCTGCGCGTAGCCGCGGCGTTCGTAGTACGCGACCAGCTCGGTGCGCTGCGCGATCACGGTCATCTCGATCCGCCGCGCGCCGAACTCACTAACGGCAGCGCGGTCGGCGGCGGCCATCATCCAGCGCCCGATGCCGCCGCCCTGCCGCCCCGGCTCGACCGCGAGCATGCCCATATAGGCGACACCGTCACCGTGGTCGCTGATCGTCACGCTGGCAATCAGCACACCGTCGGCTTCGTACAGCAGCACCCGCTGCGCCGGGTCGGCGATCGTCGCCGCGAGCGTCTCCACATCGGTGCGCGGCCCGCGGATCAGGTCCGCCTCATGCGTCCAGCCCTCGCGCGCCGCAATGCCGCGATAACTGCGCTCGACCAGCGCGTGCAGCGCGGGGATGTCGGCGGCGGCGGCGAAGCGGGTGGCAAACCGGTCCTCCCCGGTCTCGTAGCGGGCACCCGCGCTTGCGGTGAGGCGGCGATCGTCACGCGGGCTCATACGTCCACTCACAGCAATCGCGGTACGTCGGAAGCCGGAGCCCCTGCCCGCCCCGCCTTCGCCGGTCCGCCCGCACCCAGCAACCGCATCGCCTGCGCCCTTGCCTCCGCGGTGACCTCCGCCCCCGACAGCATGCGGGCGATCTCTTCGCGGCGGTCGCCCGCGTCGAGCAGCACGACGCCGGTGCGCGTCACGGTGCCGTCGCTCGACTTGGCGATGCGCCACTGGTGGCTGCCGCGTGCCGCGACTTGCGGACTGTGCGTGACGACGAGCAGCTGGGTGCGCTCGGCAAGCCGGGCGAGCCGCTCGCCAATCGCGCTGGCGACCGCGCCGCCGACGCCGCGGTCGATCTCGTCGAAGATGATCGTGCCCGCGCTGCCCGTAGCGGCAAGCGCGACCTTCAGCGCCAGCACGAAGCGCGACAGCTCGCCGCCGCTGGCGATCTTGAGCAGCGGCCCGAACGGCGCGCCGGGATTGGTCGAGACTTCGAACTCGACCCGGTCCGCCCCCGCCGCCGACCACTGCGCCTCGGGCAGCGCCGCGACCACCGTGCGGAACCGGGCTGCATCGAGCTTGAGCGGCGCAAGTTCATCGGCAACCGCGGCGTCGAGCTTAGCCGCCGCGGTGCTCCGCGCCGCCGTCAGCGCCGCCGTTGCCGCGGCAAAACCAGCGCGCGCCGCCGCCGCCGCCTTTTCAAGCCCGGCGATGTGCGCCTCGCCCGCCTCGATCGCCTCGGCCTGGGCGGCGAGGTCGAGCGCCAGCGCGGGCAATGCATCGACCTCGACGCGGTGCTTGCGCGCCATCGCCCGCAACTCGAACAGCCGGGTCTCGGATGCCTCGAGCCGTGCTGGATCGAACGACAGCGCGCGTGCGGCGGCTGCTAGCTTGTCCTCG
>CAXTTR010000300.1:2231-4041 GCA_964247215.1 uncultured Sphingomonadaceae bacterium | reverse complement strand
GCTCAGGAGCCAGCCGCGCCATCTCGATCGCGACATTGGCTCCCATCGAAAAGCCGATTGGCAAGAGCATGCCGGCGGTCGCGGCGAGTGCCCGCGCGGCTATCGCCGGAATCGTCGCGTCCTGCGTCGTATCAGCGTCGACGACGACAATGCCGTACTCCTCTAGCACGCGGCCCGCTCTGCCGCCGCTGCCACTCCACAGCCGGGCGTCGCACATATTGCCCGGGATCAGGACCGCGGTCAGCCGAATCACGGGGCGGGTCGTGCGGTTGCATCCATTCGCCAGCCGATGGCCGCCTCGACGTCGCCCGCAAGATCGAGCAGTGGCCAATCGGCGCTGCCTAGGAGTTCGAAACCGATTGGAATCCGGTTCGACGCCTGACCCATCGGCAGCGCCACCGCAGGCAGGCCCGTCCATGCGGCAAGCTCGGGTGCCAGACCCCCGGCGGGGTTGTCCAACGTCGTCGGCACCACCGCCGAAAGCGGGTAAAATAGCGCATCGAGACGCTGTACCCGCAGCAGATCGGCAACCGCCTCGCGAAGCGTCGCACGGTGTTTCAGCAATGACGTGTGCGGTTGCCGGTCTTGCGGCGACGACGACCGGCGGCGTAGCGGTGCCTCGTAATCGGGGAGGAACAGGCCTGACGCGTACAGGTCCGCGGTCGAGGCCGGGGCACCGCTGATGAAATTCGTCGTGAGATACCGGTCGAAAGCGTCGGTGAACTCGTAGTCGACGATATCGACGGTCGAGTTCGGCAATAATTCGCTGGGCAGCGCTACCGGATCGACGATGTCGAAGCCCGCGGTTTGCAAGCGGTCGAGCGCTGATCGGCCCACGGCATCGATCTCGCCGCACGGACCGGACAGCTGGCGCATCACGCCGATGCGCCATTGCCGCGACGGTGCAGGCGTTTCACCACGCGGTCGCGTCATCACCGCGAACAGCAGCGCGGCGTCGGCCACCGAGCGCGCGATCGGGCCGACGGTGTCGGCCGACGGTGCCAGCGGCGCGATGCCGGTCATGTCGGCAACTCCCCAGCTCGGGCGAAAGCCGACCAGACCGCAATAGGCAGCAGGGATGCGAACGGAACCGCCGGTGTCGGTGCCGAGACCAGCGTAGGCGAAATTGGCGGCGACCGCGGCGGCGGTGCCGCCGCTCGAGCCGCCAGCGGTGACCGCGGTGTTGAACGGGTTGCGGACATCACCCGCGACCGAGCTGCGCGAGCGGATCTCGAAGCTGAGCTCGGCCATGTTGGCTTTGGCAATGATGACCGCACCCGCCTTGCGCAGCCGCCGGACCTGCGCCGCATCGGCATGCGGCATGGCGTCGGCGAGCGCCCGGCAGCCCGATGTCGTCGGCAGCCCATACAGGTCGATGTTGTCCTTGATGATTACCGGAATGCCGTGCAGCGGCCCGCGTACGCCCCTGGCCAAGCGTTCGCGATCAAGCGCTTCGGCCTCGGCAGTGGCACTGGGGTTGAGCGCGATGATCGCATGAAGCGACGCGCCCTGCCGGTCGTCTGCGGCGATGCGGGCGAGGCATTGCTTGACGAGCCCCGCCGCGGATACCGCACCGCTGGCGATCTGCGGCGCGAGCGCGGTGATTGTCGTAGATGCCGGCAGGCGTGGCATCCGCGATCAGGCCAGCGCCGGCGACAGCACCGCGCGCTTCAGCGTCTCGCGCTGGCACAGCCAGATGATTGCCGCTACCGAAAAGCTTGCCGCGCCCGCCAGCATCGCCGCGGTCAGCCCGAAGCTGGTCGCGATCGCCGCCGTGATCAACGGCGCGAAGAAGCTGATCACCCGGCCC
>CAXTTR010000300.1:0-2221 GCA_964247215.1 uncultured Sphingomonadaceae bacterium | reverse complement strand
AGGTGCGGCGGGTACAGTTCGGCAAGCCACGGTCCCCAGATAACGCTGCAGCACAAAGTCGCGCCGTAGAGGAAACCGATGCCGCGGAGCAGCGGCAGGTTGGTCGGCACCTCAAGATACAGTACGATGGCACTCGCCGCAATGAAGAAGCCGAGCGCGTTGAAGCGGCGGCCAAATTGGTCGGCAGCCCAGCCCCAGGCGAAGCCGCCGATGATATTGCCGGTGAACTGCCACGCGACGAGTTCCCCCGCGACGGCGGCGCTCAGACCGCGCGGTCCGGTGAGGTAGATCGTCAGCCAGCCGCTGAACGCCTGATAGCCGAAGAAGTTGAGCCCGGTCATCGTTGCCAGTAGCAGCGTTTGCGTCCGCACCGCGGGAGCGAACAGCTCGCGGATCGGCAATGCGGCCGGCGTGGCTCCAGCTATGCGCGCAGCGCGGGGGAATGCCGGAACGAGGGTATATATCGCCACCGCGACGATGATCGACGGGATGCCACCAAGCCAGAACAGCAGCCGCCAGTCCCGTCCCGCGACGAAGTTGAGCGCGATACCGAGCGCGATGATTGACGAGCTGAACGCAACGTTGAGGATGCCGGCAAGGCGCCCGCGGACGCTGGCATGGAATAGATTGACATAGATGCTCACCCCGACCGGGAACGAGCCGCCCATGAACATGCCGAGTACGAAGCGCTGCAGCAGCAGTTCGGGATAGCTCTGCACCAAGGTGCCAATCATTAGCACCACGCCGTAGCCGAGCACCAGCCCGGCGAGCACCCTGCCACGGTCGAAGCGGTCGGCAAGCTGTCCGGCAACGATCGCGCCGGCCAGCGCCCCGGCACCCTGCGCCGAATAGGCCGAACCGACCTCGATGAGGCTGAGGCTGAGCGACTGCCGAAGGAACGGCCGGAGCACGTCGACGGTGTTCCACGCCCAGCCGTAGAGGAACTCGGCGCACAGCAGCAGCGCGAAGATCGAGATACGGCGGGGCAGCGGCAAGACCGAAACCGTATTATCGCCGTGAACATCGTGGCTGTGTGCTGCTGCGGGTCCGTCGGTTGTCATCGTTTCCTACCCCCGCAGCCCGCTGACTCATTGACAGCAAGCCTAGTGGCTTGCCGCCATTGGGTCGAGCCGGACTCCTATCTTCCGAAAACCGCGGCTAGAACTTGACGCCGGCACGGACGCCGTAAGTTGCCGGCGCGCCGTAGGAGACCTGGACGCGCTGGCTGCGGCCGACGACACCGCTGAGCAGCACCGGCACGTTGCCGACGTTGTTGCCGAACCCCTCGATGAAGAAGCGGTCACCCGTCGGCGTGAAGCGCAGCGCGACGTCGACCATGTCATAGGCCTTCTGCTTGTCGAGCACGGTGTTGTAATCGGTAGTGAAGTAACTGCTCGAATGCAGCCAGCTGACATATGGCGTCAGCTTGCCGTGTCCGCCCAGATCGATGTCGTCATAGACCGCGAGCGTCGTGCGGATTTTCGGCGACTGCGGAATGCGCTTGCCCGACAGGTCGACCGACACCGGGTCCTGGCCGTTCGACAGGCCGTAGAAGTTGTTAGCGCTGATGTAGCTCGTGTACTTGGCATCGAGATAGGCGACCGAGGCGTCGACGTGGAAGCCCGCATACGGCAGGGTCCGGACCGAGACTTCGGCCCCCTTGCTGTCGGCCTTGCCGGCGCTGCCGAAGTACGACACCTGCGGCGTGTAGACGTTAATCTGCAGGTTGCTGAACTTGTTATAGAAGACGCTGACTTCGGTCTGCACCTTGCCGTCGAGGAACTTGTTCTTTGCGCCGACTTCGTAGGCGGTGACCTTTTGCGGCGCGTAGGAATTGGGAATGACGGCGCTGCCGCCGGTGTCGTTGACGCCGCCTGACTCGAACCCGGTCGAGGCGGTGCCGTAGAAAGTGGTGTTGCGATCGGGAGTGAACTCGAGCCCGGCGCGCCAGGTCGTGCTGTTGAAGCTCGGGTCGCCCGACGTGCGGATGTAGGGCGTGACGAAGTTGTAAGTGCCCGCCGGAGCATCGACGAAGTCGGCAAACGCGAACTTCTTCGACTCATGCGAATAGCGGATGCCGCCGATGATCTTGAGCTGATCGGGCACGACGAAATACGACGCCTGCGCATAGCCGGCATAAGCGGTCGTGCGCAGCGACGCATCCGCCCGGAAACCGGTCACCGTCGAGCCCGGCGCCGTGGCCTGCTGCTGATAGGTCTCG
>CAXTTR010000299.1:0-4094 GCA_964247215.1 uncultured Sphingomonadaceae bacterium | reverse complement strand
CAGCTCTCCCTCTCACTGTCCACGGCCTCACAAACGCCGCTGATGCCGCCTGATGGGCCAAGTCATCGTACTGATCGGCGGCCGTAATTACCCGTTGGCCTGCCGCGACGGCGACGAGGCGCATCTGATGGAGCTCGCCGGCATGATCGAGAGCAAGACCGGCGGGTTGACGGCGGCGCTCGGGGCGATGAGCGAACCCCGGCTGCTGCTTATGGCGGGATTGCTCATCGCCGACGAGCTGTTCGAAAGTCGCAAGCATGGCGCAGTCCCCGCAGTTGCTGGAACCCCCGTCAGCGATGATGGCCGTGTCGTTGCGCTGGCAGAGCGGCTCGAAGCGCTCGCGGGTACGCTGGAACGTCACACTGCCGAGTATTCGCATCCCAAGAGCGAACCGGCCGACGCTGCCTGAACGCCCTTGAGCGAAGCCTCGCTTGGGCTTATATGGTGATGCAGGCGGGTACTGCCTCGTACGAGCATTTCGAGCATCCCTGAGGCGATATCACATCCTAGGGGGCTGTCCCTGAGCAGATCCTGGTCTGTCTTACATGGTCCCCACCTGACGTTAATGGCGTCAGAGGATCTTCGAGCAAACGGCCATGGTGGTCCCGCCGACCGCTGCAGTTCAGAACATCACCGGCGTTGACGGGTCGACACGCGCCCAAAGCGGTACTTCGGCGCGAACTGAAGGCGAGGCGAACGGCGTTCGTCGCAGGTCTCGACGCCGCCGAGCGAGCGCGGCTGGAAGCGATGATCGCCGGGCAAGTCGCAAGGCATATGTCGCGTGATCAGCGTGTCGCCAGCTACGTGGCTTTCGGCGGTGAGATCAGCATGGCGCAACTGGAAGGTGTGCACGATGTGGTGCTGCCTAGGGTAGCAGGCCTTGGCCTGCCGCTGACGTTTCACCGCCCCGGTGCCGGTCCCCTCATTGTCAGCCGCTTCGGCGTTGCCGAGCCGCCCCCGGGATTGCCGGCGGTCGATCCCGACATCGTGCTCGTGCCATTGCTCGGCGTCGACCGGCGCGGCCACCGCGTCGGCTATGGTGCCGGGCATTACGACCGCACGCTCGCGGCGCTGCGCCAGCGCCGCCGCATTGTCGCGATTGGCTGCGCGTGGGATTGCCAGCTGGTGGACGAAGTTCCCGCCGATGAATGGGACGAGCCGCTCGACGCGGTTGCGACGCCGACAGGATTGTTCACGATCGCGGGCATCTAGATCAAGGAAAGCAGCATTCGCGGCGTGACACGCTGACGGTTGGCCTGCCCTGCGGCCTCCGCTACGACAGCCTCGATGAAACCCACCTACCGCAAGCCCGTCGGCATCTTGATGATGGTACTCGGTGTCATGATTTACGCCGGGATCTGTGCGCGGCTGGTCACGCCGATCGGTGAGCTGCCGAAACTCGTCCAGACACTGATTTACACCGTGCTGGGTGTCATCTGGATCGCGCCGTTGAAGCCGCTGCTGTTGTGGATGGAAACTGGACGCTGGCGCGTTCCGCGATAACCGCGGGCGGATTGAAGATTGAACACCGGCGCGTTCACCTTGCACCGCCGCGCGCACAGTGCGACACTGCAGTCGTTATGAAGAACGCTTGGACCCCCGATAGCTGGCGCCGCCATGAGGCACGGCAGTTGCCCGTGTACCGCGATCAAGCCGCTCTGATGGCAACAGAAACCGAGCTGAAGTCGTATCCGCCGCTGGTATTCGCTGGCGAAGCGCGCGATTTGACGGCACAACTCGCGGAGGTCGCGGCGGGCAGCGCTTTCCTGCTGCAGGGCGGCGACTGCGCCGAGAGCTTCGCCGAGTTCCACCCCAACAACATCCGCGATACCTTCCGTGTGCTGCTGCAGATGGCGGTGACGCTGACCTTCGCGTCGAAGCTGCCGGTGGTCAAGGTCGGCCGCATGGCGGGGCAGTTCGCCAAGCCGCGCTCGGGCGACACCGAGACCGTCGGTGAGGTTTCACTGCCGAGCTACCGCGGCGACAACGTCAACGGCATCGAGTTCACCGCAGTGGCGCGCGAGCCCGATCCGGCGCGGATGATGCGCGGCTACATGCAGTCGGCCGCCACACTCAATCTGCTCCGCGCGTTTGCGACCGGCGGCTATGCCAGCCTGCATCAGGTCCATCAGTGGAACCTCGATTTCGGCGGGCGGTCGCTGTGGTCGGAACAATATCAGGCGCTTGCCGACCGCATCGGTGAAGCGATCGACTTCATGGCAGCATGTGGGATTTCACCCGAGACGGTCCCGCAATTGAAGGCAACAAGCTTCTTCACCAGTCACGAAGCGCTGCTGCTCGGCTATGAGCAGGCGATGACGCGGCAGGATTCGCTGACCGGCGACTGGTTCGACACCTCGGCGCATATGCTGTGGATCGGCGACCGGACGCGATTCACGGGGTCAGCACACGTCGAGTTCCTGCGCGGCGTCGGTAATCCGATCGGTTTGAAGTGCGGCCCGAGCCTGACCGCCGAAGACCTGCTGCGGCTGATCGACGTGCTTAATCCGGGCAACATTCCCGGCCGCCTGACGCTGATCGCGCGCTTCGGCGCGGACCAGGTCGAGACGGCGTTGCCGCGTCTCGTGCGCGCCGTGCAGCGCGCCGGGCGCAGTGTTGTCTGGTCGTGCGATCCGATGCACGGCAACACCGTCAAGGCCGCGGGCGGCTATAAGACCCGCCCGTTCGAGCGCATCCTCAGCGAGGTTCGCAGCTTCTTCGCCGTCCACCGCGCCGAAGGCACCCACGCCGGCGGCATCCACGTCGAGATGACCGGGCAGAATGTCACCGAATGCACCGGCGGCGCGATCGCCATCACCGACGAAGGGCTCGGCGATCGCTATCACACGCAGTGCGACCCGCGACTGAACGCCAGCCAGGCGCTCGAGCTGGCGTTCCTGCTGGCCGATTGCCTCAAGGCCGAAGCCGCGGCGACCCGCGCGGCGGCGGCGTGAGGGTCGCGTCCGACGCGGTAGGGCGGGCAGGCCGGGCAAGTAGCTTGCTGCCAAGCTTGACTTGGCCAGCGGCTGCCCATATCCCCGCGGTCCGCTGCACGGCCCCTTCGTCTAGCGGTTAGGACGCGGCCCTCTCACGGCTGAAGCACGGGTTCGATTCCCGTAGGGGTCACCAAGGCCAGTTAAGGCTTTGTATCTGCGAATTAGTTCGTCTTATCAGAAGTTAATAGCCGCCCAGTGGTACAGAAGGGTGGTACAAAGTGAGTGTCCGAATGCCTGCCGTTATTCGTCATCCAAGGTCATCGAACCTGTGGTTCAGGATGGCTGTGCCACTGCGGCTTCGCGAAAAAGTTGGTAAGAGCGAGATCAAGTTCTCGCTCGGCACTGCGAACCCAGCGGAGGGTAAGATGCTCCATGCTGCGAAGCAGCTGGAGTGGCGGCAGCGCTTTCGCGACCTCGAACTCGACATAAAAGCCGACGCACTCGCGCGAGTACCCGCGCTTGTCGAGCAGACCTTGATGGCGCTCGCGAAAGGGCGCCGCCGTGACCATGTCGTTCTCGCGCTGTCAAAACATTTGTCGTTCCGGGTTGTGACCTCTTGGGGACAGCAGTTCTTCGAGGCGTCAGACGCCCGCTTTGCCTTTGGCGGCAAGCCCGACGATTGGGACGTTGAAACCCCCGCTATAGACATTATTCCCTCGGACGACCGGTTAGGAGTAATTGGAAGAATAGCAGCTTACGAGCAGGCTCATGAGACCCTAGGCATGGGTCACCGTCAGATTGTTCGCTCCTGGAGCGGCGGCGGTGGGACCTGCTTGAGATCGAGGTGATGCAAGTGGAGGAATATACCGGAACTTGTATCGATTTTGGTGGTGCACTGTACGATGCTGTTGCTGAAGCTTTGCTCCAGGCATTACTTAGGCATCGTTATTCTGGATGGTCAGATGAATCCTTGGCAGGCTTCCCAGTCGACCCGTCGCCTTTTGCGGGTCAGACGACTGGCGACGTCATCGCCCCATCTTCCGCCATCAGCATCACCGCAATTGACTCGACCCTCCCAGCAGTTCGTGCCCCGCTGCCGCTAACTAGGCTCAGGACCTATCAAAATGCTTGCGTCAGTGATGAATGGTTGATTCAATG